>DAOVYZ010000353.1 GCA_030635365.1 Bacteroidales bacterium | reverse complement strand
GATCACCATTCCACTAATTTGGACAGCATGTTAAAAGTATTGAAATGTGATGGCCATAAAGACTTAAAATTTATTACAATTACTGATGATGGTAAAGAGTCTTCCATTGATTCAGAACATATTTTTATTAAAAGTATTAAGAATTTAAAAGATGATTCGTTAAATCTTACGAAGATTATTGTACTATCTGATGATGATGTGCATAAAAAGGGGAATTGTAAGACTAAAGTGGTTGTAATAGATTCAGATTCTAAAATTATTGAAACAAAAGGGGATACACATGCTTATGTCTATTTATCGGATGATGGAGAAAAAATAACTATAAACAAAACAGGATTAAAAGATGCTAAAATTTTAAAAATGAAACTAGATGGGCTTGATACTCTTAAAACTAAAAATGGAGTATATTTTTATACATCAGATGACGATACGTTTAGTTTTATAGAAAAAGATTGTGATAAAGATTTCATGATTTCAGAGATTAAGATAAATAAAACGGGTGATGATACGAAAGTAATGGAGATTTTCATTACCGAAGGTGAAGAAGATTCAGATGAGAAATTAAAAGAACTAGAGGAAGTTTTAAAGGGAAAGAAAGAGAACGTAAAGATTGAAAGGTATAAAACAGAAGACGGTAAAATAGTTATAAAGGCTGAGTTTGCCGATGAAAAAAAGAATGATAAAAGTAAAAAAAGCAAGAAAGATAAAAAAGGGAAGAAGAAATAGAATTTTGCTTGATTAAGTTATTTGTATTTGTTAAAAGTGTTTAATAGCTCCTTTTTCCGTTCATAATTTATCTGCCACAATAAGTTCCAGGTTATTCCATTATCTGATGAGTTTTCCCAATCTTAGGTAAATAAATTATATTTTATATTGTAGAATACCATTCTTTGTAATAAAACGCATCCATTTGATTCAATTCCGAAATTGCTAATTAAATCAGGTAATATTAAGGCTTTATTCATTTTGCTAAACTAAATCTCAATATGAGAATTGACGCAACTGAAAGAATAAAAAAAACATCATATTATTAACATTACTTTTTTGGGGAAAGTATCTCAATGTAAATATTTTAAAAACGTATTACAGGTTATGGAATAATTTTGTATATTGTATTTAAATAGCTTTGGCTTGATTTTTGGATTAAAAGAAAAATAAATAATAATTACATATGAAACTTACTTGTTATAGGAATGGGAAAGAGATTAAATTTGATGACCCACTTGATTTAGACTACATAGAATATGACGTTATAAAGGATTATTTAAAAACTATTGCTACTTTAGAAAAGAATCCACAGGCACGAGTTGAAATAGATTTAACAGAACCTTTTATGCCTAAATATAATTTGGTAAATTGCAGCCTTAATTTTAAGCAAAAATTTAACCAAATTATTAACAGAAAGAGGTTTGTTTACTAAAAAATGAAAAGGCCAGAAAAAGCTTTCAACTATTATATCAATGGATTTAATTGTGCACAATCAGTAATTGTATCTTTTGCAGATGCTTTACAAATGGATGAAGAGGCTACTCTTCGTATTTCCTCCGGATTTGGTGGTGGAATGGGGGGTATGCAGGAAACGTGTGGAGCTGTTACAGGTGCATTTATGGTTATTGGTTTTTTAAGAGGGAAGTATAAGCAGGGAGATGATGAAGCTAAGGAAAAAACAAATAATTTAATTCAGGAATTCTCCAGAAAATTTGCTGAAAAACATGGAAGCATAAACTGTATGGCATTAATTAATTTTGATTTAAATACAGAGAAAGGGCGCAAAGAAGCTGAGAAAGAGGATGTTTTTTTAAAGAAATGTTCTATTTTCGTAAAAGAAGCAGTTGAAATACTTGAGGAAGTTTTAGAAAATAGTGAAAGGTGATTTATTAAAAGCAAGAAGTTACCTTTGTACCTTTAACAAACCACAATTATTCACTATTTATCTGGCACCAAACTATTCATATCTTAAAGAATGAGCAGGATTTAACCGGGCAGTTTTGATTGTTCTAAAACTAATTGTTATAATAGCAATAGTCAATGCAATTATAAAACCAATTAAGAAGTCAAATACATTTAATGTAATCTTATAATGGTAATTCTGTAACCAGTTTTTTGAAATAAAATATACCGCAGGGCATGCTATCAAAGTTGATATTGAAATTAAAACTATAATTTCCTTAGAGATAATATGAAAAATATTGCCAACCGAAGCACCCAATGCTTTTCTAATACCTATTTCTTTGGTTCTTTGTTCCAGAGTAAATGAAGTTAATCCAAATAAGCCTAAGGCTGCTATTACAATACCTAGAACAGTAAAAACTATTGAAAGTTTAGCATTTTGTTGTTCTTTAATATATAAACGTTTTAAATCTTCATCCATAAAGAAATATTGTATTGGTTCGTTTGAAGTAAATTCATTCCAAACCTTTTCAACTTGTTGGACTGTACTTCTGGGGGCATTAGCAGCAAACCTTATATTAATGTACCCCCATAAAATATTATCGTTTTTAAATCTGAACATATAGGGTTCTATTTTACTATGTAGCGACCTGAAGTGAAAATCTTTTACAACACCTATTATGGGCATATAGTGTGGTTCAGCTTCAGGATCATCGTTAGGTTGAACAAATCTATTTTCAAACGGATTTTCCAGGTTGAAATTCTTTACAGCACTCATATTAACTATACATGCATCTTTGTCTGTTGAGAATTCCTTATCAAATAATCGCCCCGATGATAATTCTATTCCATAGGTTTCAAAATAATCATAATCTACCCAATTTGTTTCTAATAAATATGTCTCATGGTCGCGCCCTTCCATAGTATAGCCATTACCGTTGTTGTTATGCGCTGGAGCAGCTGTTGAAGCCGATACATTTTTCACTCCTTTTATTTTTAAAAGTTCCTCTTTAAAAGCTTCAATTTTATTTCCTACTACCCCGGCGCGAGAAATGAGCATAAGATGTTCTTTGTTGAATCCCAGATCTTTATCAATCATGAAATTAATCTGCCTAAAAATTAATAAGGTACCAATAATTAATATGATAGATATACCAAACTGAACAATAACAAGGATACTACGTAATTTCCCATTTTTCATGCTATCTTTAATACTTCCTTTTAATACCAGTACAGGCTTAAATGCGGAAAGAAAAAATGCAGGATAACTGCCCGCAAGTAATCCTACGAATATTGATATTAAGGCTAATCCAGGCACAGTATACCATTCTCCAAAATAATTTAAGGTAAGATTTGCATTCAACATATTATTAAAAAATGGGAGGGATAATTCAATTATCAGGATAGCGAATACTAATGATAAAAACGATAAGAACAGAGACTCGGCCAAGAATTGCTTAACCAACATACTTTTTGTAGATCCGCTTAATTTTTTAATCCCAACCTCTTTAGCTCTTTTGGTTGCTTGTGCTGTGGAAAGATTCATGAAATTTATGGCAGCAATAACAAGAATTAAAATTGCGATACCTCCAAAAATATACAGGAATTTAGGATCACTAGCAGGCTTTACCTCATGCTCAATACTTGGATCTAAATGAATTTTTAGCAAGGGTTGAAGTTCATAATAGTATTGATTGCCTTTATCTAAAAATTCATCAAAAGAAATTCCAAAATACTGTTGGATCAAAGGGCCTACATGTTTAACTAACATAGGATGGAATTTTTTATCTACTGAACTAGCTGATGCACCTTCTTTAAGTAAAACATAGGTTGAGAAACTATTGGATAACCATTGATTATCATTCGCTCTTCTACTGGTAATAAATGATCCAATAATGTTAGCATTAAAATGGCATGATTCCGGCACATCTTGCATGACTCCGGTAACCTTATATAAAGACGAATCTGTTCCTATCTGAATCATTTGCCCTATCGGGTCTTGTGTGCCAAATATTTTTTTTGCCGTTGATTCGGAGATAACAGCTTTATATGGTGCATTTAGGACAGTTTTTGGACTACCCTTTTGTAAGGATATTGAGAATACTTTAAAAAAAGATGAATCGGCTAATACGAAATTATTTTCAATGAAGCTCTTCTCATTATATTTAACAACAGTCTCACCCCAAAAATTCATTCTAACAAAATCTTCTACTTCAGGAAATTCTTGAGTCATTGTAGGCCCAATAGGAGAAGCTGTGGATGAAACATGGGCTTCTTGCCCACTTATTTTGCCATGTAGGGTTACCCGGTATATTCTGTCTTTTTTTGTATTAAATTGGTCATAACTTAGTTCATTAATAACAAAAAGAGAGATTAATAAACTGCATGCAATACCAATTGATAATCCAATTATATTAATTGATACATAAGCTTTTTGCCTGTTTAAATTTCTTAAGCTGTGTTTAATAATATTTTTAATCATTTTTTGATTGTTTTATTAATTAAATTAGCATAGATATTAAATTTAATATAAGACGCTTAAGATATTTTTTTAGTTACAGTTTAATAAAAAAGTTT
>DAOVYZ010000282.1 GCA_030635365.1 Bacteroidales bacterium | reverse complement strand
TATAATACTTCCTGATACGCAGAATTATGCACAGTATCATCCGGAATATTTTGATGCACAAACCCAGTGGATCGCTGATCAAAAGGAGGCACTTAATATTGTAATGGTACTCCATGAAGGAGATATTGTTAATGATCCGGCCGTTACACAGGAGTGGCAAGATGCCGATGAAAGTATGGCAATCCTGGATGCTGCGGATATTCCTTATGCGGTAGTTCCCGGTAATCATGAATATGTGCCAAGTTCACGAAACTCTGATAATTATAATCTTTGGTTTCCTGTTTCCAGATTTGAGGATATGCCGACTTGGGGAGGAACTTTTGAAGATGGTAAAATGGACAACAGCTATCATTATTTTCGAACAGGAGGTTTTAACTTTATGGTACTTGCCCTGGAATTTGGCCCAAGAGATACGGTTTTAAGTTGGGCAAATAAAATGGTTAATGATAACCCTAATCGGGTTATGGTACTTACACATGCCTATTTAAATGGAACCGGTGAGCGTTTAACCAGTAGTGATGGGCATAACCCACACTACTATGGACTGGGAAATGCCAACGATGGCCAGGAAATGTGGGATAAATTTATCAAATTGCACGATAATATCGATTTTGTGTTTTGTGGGCATGAACGTGGGCCTGATAGCCAGGATAGAGATCCTGCTTTTAACTTGGTAAGCACTTCAGATCTTGGAAACACAGTTTACCAGATAGTAGCTAATTATCAGTATTGTCCGTCTGGCACACAAAATGATGGCAATCTAAGAATTATGACCTTTTCACCATCTCAACAAAAAGTATCTGTTTTTACTTACTCACCGGTATATAATGCATATAAAACAGAAGAAAGAAGCCAGTTTGAAATTACCGGATTAAGCTTTTTTAATTCTCTTAACGAAACACCTAGTGTGCCACAGAATCTAAATGCAACTGCGGACTCTCAAACCCGGATTGATCTTACCTGGGATGCCTCAACAGATAATGTGGGTGTAGCGGGGTACTGTATTTTTAGAGATGCCGTCAGGATTGATTCTACTTCTTCCGTATCATACAGTGATACCGGGCTGGTTGCTTCTACAAGTTATACGTACACCGTATCGGCATACAATGCAAAAGGAAATGAAAGTAATCAATCACAATCAGTAAATGTTACTATTGATGGATTAGTTAACATTACTGATTTTTCAAAAGACATAATTAAGGGATTAAATATTTCTCCAAATCCTTTAAAAACTGATACAAGAATTTCTTTTGAAACGATGGAAACGGCAGAATACCTGATAAATATATATAATTTACAAGGACAAAAGGTAAAACAATTATTCAAAGGAGAATTAAGAACCGGGCATCATTGTATTATTTGGGATGGTAGAGGGCAATATGGTAAATTAGTACATAATGGGACATATATAATAGCAATACAAACAGTTAATACCAGAAAAATCGGGAAGATAATAGTAGCCAAAAATGATTAATTTAATAAAATATTACATTAATAACTTACATTATAATCCAAAAATAGAATTTACACATGGTGTGATATATTGACAGAAGCAACCCTGGTGAATCTTTACATCGTTAGATGTGATAAGGAGAATCGTTGAACCAATAAGGGAATAAATCTTTTACAAGTTAATGAGTATAAATATAAGAACAATAAATACTCACAAAGTGATAAAAGAAGTTAAGGCGAAATCAATATTACGAAAGCACAAAAAAGCAGATTCCTGGTTTGTTGCTCGCTACGGAATGAATCTTTACAGGGGATGCTTACACGACTGTGCGTATTGCGATGGAAGAGCAGAAGGGTACTACGTTGATGGAGAATTCGGGAAGGATATAGAGGTTAAAATAAATGCCCCGGAAATAGTAGCAAAAGAACTTGATCCAAAACGAAAAAGAACTCCTTTTAAAAAAGGCTTTGTGATGATCGGAGGAGGAGTAGGTGACAGTTACAATGCTTTGGATAGAAAATACGAGTTATCACGAAAAGTATTAAACATTGTTTCAGAGCATAATTTCCCGGTACATATACTTACTAAATCTACTTTGGTAAAAAGAGATATAGATATATTGCAAACAATAAATCAAAAATCAAAATCAATAATAAGTTTTAGTTTTTCCGGAGTCGATGATGAAGTTTGTAAGATATTTGAACCGGGAGTACCATCAGCAACAGAACGTTTAGAAACAATAGCGTTTTTAAAAAAAGAAGGTTTTTCAGTTGGGGTATTTATGATGCCTGTTATTCCATTTATAACTGATTTGCCTGAGCAGATGGAAAATTCTGTTCGAAAATTTAAAGAAGCAGGAGTTGATTTTATCATTTTTGGAGGAATGACATTAAAACAATGGCGCCAACAGAGTCATTTTTATAAAGTACTACAGGAAAATTACCCTCACTTATTGCATGAGTATAGCATAATTTATAAAGGAGATAAATGGGGAGGGGCATCATATCAATATTACGAGTCGCTAAATAAGCAATTTTTGCATTTAGCAAATAAATATCAAATACCCATAAGAATTCCGGCGAGCTTATATAATCGAGTTATTGATATAAACGATGTTGTTGCAGTTATTCTGGATCAGATGGATTATATACTGAAACAAAAGGGGCAAAAATCACCTTATGGTTATGGTGCATATTCAGTATCGCAGCTAAAAGAACCGATTACAGAATACCGAAATAAACTTACAACTTTAAAAGGAATTGGCCCTGTTACCGAAAAAATAATACTAGAAATTATGGAAACAGGAACATCAAAGTATTACGAAAAATTGCTATTGAATAATTAATAACTAAACAATGAATAAGCAAGAATACAGAAAAAAACTAGACTCATTAATTAATCGTAAAGATTTAATACCGGGTGTACACAACTATTGTGACCGATGGTGTGAAAGGTGCCCCTTTACAAGAAAATGTGGAAGTTATGCTTTGTCAGAGGGGTTGGATAGTAACAATGAAGATAATGATTTGGAAAATGAAAAATTCTGGAAAGACTTAAGTATGATCTTCGAAGTTACTTTTGATATGTTAAAGGAGAAAGCCGATGAGTTTGGGATAGATTTTGATAATCTGGATACAGATGATTACAAGCATGAAGTAGTAGAAAATGATGCAGTTAAGAGATCGAAGGATTATGGTATGAGAGTGATTGATTGGTTAAAAGATAATGACAAGAATATAAAAGAAGCTGCTAAGAATATTTTAATTGTAGATGAAACAGAGATTCTTAAATTGAAGGATGCCGTGGAAGTTATACAGTGGTATTCCCTTTTTATTTCTGCCAAAATACACAGAGCGTTTATGGATTATGGAATAGAAGAGGAAGATGAATACTCCGGATACGATAGATTTGGTTCAACAAAAATAGCAATAATAGCTATTGACAGGTCTATTGCCGCTTGGGGCTATTTACTGGAAAGAATCTCGAATTTTGAAGATGATATTCTTTCCTTTCTTGCTGAGTTATCAAAAACTAAAAAATTTGTTTTAACTACTTTCCCAAAAGCGATGGAATTTAAACGTCCCGGGTTTGATGATTAAATAGATGTATTACAATGAAATCTGAAGTAGTCGATTTTGGTAATTACTACCATATTTTTAATAGAGGCATTAATGGATGTGATATTTTCAATGAACAATCTAATTATGAGTGTTTTCTAAAGTTATATGAAAAATATATTTATCCAATATCAGATACTTATGCATGGGTACTAATGAAAAATCATTTTCTCGTTAGGTTAAAAGAAAAAGGAGAAATTGATATCAAAGAGCTATTTACCCCTGTCAGAGTTCAAACCTCTGACAGGGGTGGAAATTAATAAAATTTTCATATTTATTTAAAAAAATGCTCATAATCAAATTATTATTATACCTTTGCGCCCTTAATTACTTAAATGTGTTTTTAGGTGTCTGACCGGCTTTTGGCAAGTTGATTAGAGTCCAAAAGCACGGGAGGAAAACATAATGACAAAATTTACCGATTTAGGAATCGCAAAAGATATCCTAAAAGGAATCAATGACTTGGGTTTTGAAGAAGCAATGCCCGTTCAGAAAGAAGTAATACCTGTATTACTTGAAACAAACCAGGATATTGTAGGTTTAGCACAAACAGGAACAGGAAAAACAGCTGCCTTCGGCTTACCGATTATTCAACAAATTGATATCTCAAAAAAGCATCCACAAGCACTTATTCTTTCACCAACACGTGAGTTATGTGTTCAAATTGCAAAAGATTTGATGGCATATTCAAAGTATGTTGATGGTGTTAAAGTTTTACCTATTTATGGTGGAGCAAGTATTGATGCACAAATTCGTGGATTAAAAATGGGAACGCATATTATAGTAGCAACACCAGGACGTGTACTTGATTTAATTAAGCGGAAAAGAGCCGATATATCTAATGTTAAAACGGTTGTTCTCGATGAGTCTGATGAAATGCTTAATATGGGGTTTCGTGATGACCTAAATAAGATTCTTGAATCAGTTCCTGATGAAAGAAGAACTTTGCTTTTTTCGGCTACAATGCCTAAAGAAGTTGCTGCCATTGCAAGAAACTACATGTCAAAACCCAAAGAGATTACCATTGGGAAAAGGAATTCGGGTGCAGAAAGTGTAGAACATCTATATTATTTGGTTCAGGCTCGGGACAGATATTTGGCATTAAAGCGTATTGCCGATATGAATCCTAATGTTTATGCGATTATTTTCTGTCGTACCAGAATGGAAACCAAAGAAGTAGCAGAATGGCTAATTAAAGATGGATATAATGCAGATGCTTTACATGGTGATTTATCACAAGCACAGCGTGATCATGTAATGAATAGGTTCAGGTCAAAAAATTTACAAATGCTTGTTGCAACAGATGTAGCCGCACGAGGATTGGATGTAAATGACCTTACACATGTAATTAACTATAACTTACCGGATGATACTGAAGCTTATACTCATCGAAGCGGACGTACCGGAAGAGCAGGGAAGGCTGGAATCTCTATTGCTATTGTGCATTTAAGAGAGAAGTATCGAATAAAAGATATTGAGAGAAGAATCAATAAAACATTTAAAAAGGCTGATATTCCAACGGGTAAAGAGGTTTGTAAAAAGCAGCTTTTCCATTTGATTGATAAAATTGAAAAAGTAGAAGTTGATCATGATCAGATTGACGAATTTTTACCGGAAATTTATAAAAAACTGGAATGGGTTGACAAAGAGGAGTTAATTAAACGATTTGTTTCTTTAGAATTT
>DAOVYZ010000477.1 GCA_030635365.1 Bacteroidales bacterium | reverse complement strand
TGATTGTTTTGGATTTAAATTATTGATTAATTAGATATTACCTGCCCGATCCGGCAGGCGGGTTTGTTATTTGTGTTTTGAAGTTTGAGATTTTTAAAATTCTATACCAATATTTTTGAAACCTTTTATATTAATTTCTATTTTTTGTCATGTACCAAGATGACTTTCATTAGATTTTTAAAATACATAAGTATTACCAAGCTATTTAATTTATTTAAAATATACTTCGGTTATGTTTTATCTAAATTAATCAAAAAACCATTTATATTAGGATCTCCCTTTAGTTTAACAATTGAACCGACAAATAACTGTAATTTATCATGCTTGGAATGTCCTACAGGAAATAATGAAAGTAATAGAAAAAAAGGGGTTTTAGAATTTGAGGGGTACAAAAAAATTATTGATGAGACAAAAAAGTATCTTATTTATTTAATGTTATATTTTCAAGGAGAACCATTTTTGAATCCTGATATATTTGAAATGATTGCATATGCCAACCTAAATAAAATATATACAAGTATTTCAACCAACGGACATTTTTTAGACTCTGATAATAATTCAAGAATTGTTAAATCGGGATTAAAAAAAATTATAGTTTCAATTGATGGAACTACTCAGGAATCATATGAAAAATACAGGGTAGGAGGTAATTTCAACAAAGTAATATCGGGAGTAAAAAATCTTGTACAATTAAGGGGAAAAAATGATTCAAGCTTTCCTCAAATTATAGTTCAGTTTTTAGTGTTAAAGGCAAATGAACATCAAATAGAAGAAATTAAAGATTTATCAAGAACCTTAGGTGCAGATAAAGTTGAATTAAAATCAGCACAAATTGAGGATTTTAATAAGAATTTAATGCCTACTATTGATAAGTTCTCAAGATACACTAAGATTAATGGTAATTTTAAGATTAAGAGTAAACTGAAAAACTGTTGTTTTAGAATTTGGAGCACCCTTGTTGTGACCTGGGAAGGAATTATAGTCCCGTGTTGTTTTGATAAGAGATTGCAATATCCCTTAGGGAATGTAAATAGAGAAGATGTTTTAAAACTCTGGAAATCCCCTTTATTCAATCAGTTTAGAAAAGAAATTTTACTAAACAGAAAAAAAAATACCATTTGTGGTAACTGTACTGAAGGTTTACGTATAAAGAATTGATATGCCCTTATTATCAGTCAAATACTTGTTTGAAATTTAGGAATAAGGGATATTTTTATTTATATTTCAAAGCTTCGGCAGGCTTTAACTGATTGATTATGAAAGCAAGAACGTATTTCCTATTAATTTTTATATTACTATTTAGTTTCCCTTATAATGTTTTTACCCAGGAAATTGATACAACATCAACTAATTTACTTTTTGAACTTTCTCTTGAAGATTTAATGGATATTGAGATAGTTTCGGCAGTAAAGCAGAATCAAAATATTACTGATGCGCCTTCTATTATATCTGTTATTACGGAAACTCAAATTAAAGAAAGAGGATATTTAAATATTGCAGAGGCCTTAAATAGTATTGCAGGGTTTGATATTATAACAGATCATTTTCAACCAAATTTAGGAATTCGAGGTATTAATGGAGGATTAAGAAGTTGGTCCAGGTTAGTGAAAGTTATGATTGATGGACAAAGTATTTCTTTTAGATCTAGTTCGGATAATTTTCTAAATGCTTCGTTGATTCCAATTGAAGCAGTTAGTAAAATAGAAATTATCAGAGGGCCTAATTCTGCCATATATGGTAAGAATGCTTTTCTTGGAGTCATTAACATAATAACAAAATCAGGATCAGACTTAGAAAAAAATTCAATTTCAAATTTTGTTGGAAACACCAATAGCAATGCTTCATATGGTTTAAGCACTATTCTTGGAGGAGAAAAAGGTAATTTTGATTTTATTTTTGCGAGTTCGTATTCTCAAATTGATAAATCAGGTATAGTACCGCATAATGTTCCCGGAAGGTCAATTTATACTGATCAAGATATAAGTAAACATGATGAATCATATCCTTTTAGTGTTTTCATAAAGCTTAAATATGATGAAGAAAAGTTTGGAAAATTAACAATGGACTTTAACCACCAAGTAATTAATTCGTTCCCTGATTTTTCAGATTGGGGTACATTAGCGCACAATAATAGAATTAGTTTATTTAATTCTTACCAAAGATTAACTTATTCTAAAAGTTTTTACGAAGATTTTCATACAATATTATCATTTACACATTCAAATGGCGGGCAGCCTAAGAATGAAATTCTTGATATAGATTCAGATCCTATAGAATGGGTTGAAAGAGAATTAAGTTACAGGAGTTATGATTTAAGTGGTAATTTATCATATTTTTTTGATGATGTAAATAATTTTACTTTCGGAGTAGACTATACGGCAGATATTCATAATCATCAAAAATTCTATTCTGTGAATAGTTCAGGACTGAGAACATTAAATCCCGGAGGGACAGAAGGGGTTAAAAATTTTAATGACTTAGGAATTTATTTACAAATGATATTTAATGCTGCGGAATTTTTTAGTTTCGATTACTTAAAAGGACTAACATTTACTGCAGGGTATCGTTTTGATTATCATAATATATATGGTGATGTTCTTACTTATAGATTAGCGGCGGTATATCGCCTGGCTGAACACTTAAGTACTAAAATAATGTATGGGACATCATTTAATGCACCATCGCCGGTACAATTATATACAAATTATATTTCACCAGGAGGAATTGTTGGTAATCCTTTATTAAAACCAGAAAGTGCAAAAACGTTAGAATGGGCTCTGATGGGGAAATTATTTAAAGGTGTAAACTTCAATGCAAATGTGTTTTATATAGCTATAGATGATAAAATTGAGTATCAGTTACCTTATGGACAAACTTCAAATATAACAGCAGAGAATGTCTCAAATATAAATTCTATAGGAATTGAAACAGAACTAAATACTAACTTTTATAATAATAGTAATTGCATAT
>DAOVYZ010000351.1 GCA_030635365.1 Bacteroidales bacterium | reverse complement strand
GGAAATTAATTTTGCAAAAATATTGTTTTTTGTACCGGGTACTATTACTTGTTTTTGATGATAATACAATACTTCATTATTCTATGTTCAATATTCGTTATTTCTATTACGCTTTTAGCGTGTTCTGTTTTTGAAGCCACTGTCTTTGACGGTGGTCATTCACTCGTGATTATTAGTATAATTTGTAATAATATCATTTCTTAATTGTACGAACATATCTGTTACTTCTTTCATCAATCCATTCGAATAATTGGTTAAATATTCCTGAGCTTTTTTCGGATCTTTTTTGTAAAGTTTCAATGCTTCTTCTTCAATTTTCGACTGATCTGCAAACATCTTATTTTCAAAAGGAGTTCTTACTGTTCTTACATCTTTTGCAATATCCTGGAAACGCATGCTTGCAAGATTATCTACAAAATCGATAGCCCAACGAGCCGATTTTTCATCGTATTTGCCGGGATCATATATTTGATAGCTTTCATGTGTAGACAAATTACCAGCATAAATTGGTACGTAAGGACTGAAATATGGATTGTCGAGATATACCCAATAAACACCTCCAATTGCATTAGGTAACCAATCACGTAATTGTATAACCATGCCATAATGCCCCCTGTGGCGAGCAACAGGACGTCGATATGTTAATTTCAATAGTTTTCTTAAATGGCTTCCGGCAAAAGGAGTTGCTAACGGGCTCTTTTCATAACCACCTTTTCCATCAGGAACAAGCCATGTAGGGTCATAAGTCATATCATAAATTGTACCTTCAAAAGTTGAACGTTGGAAAGCAATTACATCCTGAACTGAAATCTTTTTCTCAGGTTTTACAGAAAATGGATAAATTGATAAAGGTTCAACATATTGAAAATAAGGGCTTATTCCTTTGTAAGGATTCCCGTTTGGAAATCTGTCAGGCCATTCTTTTAAATTTGGAACAAATGTTTGATGAAATAGCCAGAATCTGCTTGTTGCATATTCAACAGTAGCTGTTGGAGCATATGCCTCTTGCCAAATAAATGGCATTCCTGATGCAGGGTCATACCAACCTCTGTCAATTGCTTCTTGCTTATAATTCGAAGAAACCATAAAGTTTTCAGTATCATTTTCATCAATTTGCTTAATGATACTCCAGTTTGGAATCATTGTTGCTTCATCATCTGGTAGACGTTGCGCTGCCCATATAGCTCCCGGCTTACCACTTTCGGGATCCCAGTCAGGGCCTACTCCAAAAACCTCAAATACCCAGGCTTCTTCCGTATCTGCTATAACAAGTGTTTCCGAACCGTCTCCGCTTGATGGAATAAAACCATATGTTGTCATTAAATCACCAATAAACTGAACTGCATTTCTTGCTTTTTTGTAACGTTGCAAAGCAAAAATTTGGGCTTGTTCAATACACATAATTTGTTTTCCAGTCTCATGTGTAATCTTTAATTCATCTCTTTGATTCGTTGTGCTTTCAGCTATTCCTAGCTGATGTTCGTTAATATGTGAATATGCAGACTGAATGTATGTATATGTTTTCTCAACCTGGGGGATATGCCCTAATATTTTTCCATCATTCTCTAACGGGTTGCTTACGTCCTGTATTCCCCAATAAACAGGTGCTTTTTCACCAGGTTTATGGGTTTTTCCCGGGACTACAAATATTCTTGAGTCCTCACCTGTATCTGTATGGGAGATAATTATTGAACCATCTGCTGATGCTTTTTTACCTACAGCAATTATGGTACACGCTTTACTGGTAAATTGATACCCTGACAAAAGGATAATTAAAATTGATAATAGCCTTCGTAACATATTTTGATAGTTTTAAGATTTAATTTATAGTATTTCTAATACACCTTCTTTACGTGTTCCTCCATAGCATTTTTTTCTTTGAATTTCAACATCAAGCCAACTTTCAAGCAATTTGTAAATATTTTCTTTCATATCCTTAGGGAATGATTTTATCCTTGTTCTATGATTTCCATCGGGATTAACCATTTTTACAGCTATTGTATGACTTGAAGGATTAACTACTGTTGCACCCCATGGGTCATACTCTCCACTAATATATAAAAAGTAGTTACCTTCTTCTTGTACCCAATTATTAATATCTTTCATTACCTCTGTATTAAAATCCCTTCTCATGTACTCCGGTAACTTAAAATCAAATGTTGCAGGAACTGTATCAGAAATATATTCTTTAAACAGAGTAATATCGTAATTATAAAAACCAATTTCATAAAGTGCCTGGTATGTGAAAGCAAGATCAGTTTCATCCTGAGCAAAAAAACTAAAAGGTGAAATAGATTTCCAATGGTTAAAAATGGTTTCTATACTCGCACTTTTTCCTGGTATAAGATCACAATCTCCACTCCATTGCCAAAAGGCAAAAGAATATTCTAACACATTTAGGTCATAGGCTCTTTCGATTCCTATTGGTAAAAAGTTAAGATCGCTTTTTGTTGCATTTTCTTTTACTAAGGGAAGAAGTTTATTTTTACTTTCAAACAATAACTTTTGGAATTCTGTAACTTTATCTCTACATATTTTTGTTCCAACAGTATTTAGGTGTTCTTGTATTCTGGGGTCTTCGCGTGCAAGGTTTAATGGAGCAACATAAGGAATACTTACATCAACATCGTTTGGGTAAAATCTACGATGGAATATGGTTGTTTGCCCACCTTTACTAATACCTGTTGAAACCCACTTACCTTTATAAATATTCTTTAAAGCCTGAATAATTAAATGTTGGTCAGTAGCTGCTTGCTTAACGGTAAGATAGTCCCAAGGTATTGAGTCAGGCTTTGAATCACCATAAAACCTATGTTCTATAATAACCTGATTAGCATTAAGTAGTTTGCTCAATTCACTCAAGTAATTTCTTCCAGCGGTATAGCCTTCTAAAATTACAACAGTAGGCCTATCATAACCTACATGACTAATATATACTTTTTGTGAAAAGGCTTCAGAATTTTTATTTTCATGATCTACTACTTGAGTAAAGTACATTTTGTAAGATTCTTTATATAAAGAATCAGCATTAATTAATTCTATCGGTTGATCACTATATTTTTTTAATGCGCTTTTAAGATCTTTTGGTTGTTTATGGCATGATACAATTACAAGTGTAATTGTTGCCAACGCAAGAAATCTGAATAATCTTTGATTTATGCAGTGTTTTTTCATTGTATATTAAAATGTTAACATTTTGAACCACTAAAGATAAAATCTTTTTTTATAGGATCACTAGAATTGAAACAAAAAACCAAGCTATATGTTTGAAAACACCTGATACATAAACTATCTCCAATAATTGATTTAGTTCAAATAGCACATTTGTTTTTTGCCATCTACGCAATTTTGACCAAAGAAAACCAAAATAGTTATTCTATATCGTATGATAGGAGAGCTGATTACAAATACTTTTAAATATGCTTTAGCATCTAAAATTGAAATCTCATTATTTAATTACGAGAATAAATTAGAACTGTTTTATTCTGATAATGGAATCGGCTTTGATATGAAAAATACAAAAAGCAAAGGTATGGGTTTGTCAAATATTAATTCAAGAGTAAAATCTTTAGATGGTGAAATGGAAATACACAGTAAACACAAACAGGGCTTTTTTCTTAAAATAATTTTGCCGATATGATAAACAAAATAAAAATATTCCTGGTTGATGACCATAATTTATTTAGAGAAGGATTAAAATTCTTACTTTCTAACAATGATTTGATTTCAGAAATATACGAAGCAGAAAACGGTAAAAATTTGTTGAAAAATGTATTGACAGTAAAGCCTGACATAATACTTATGGATATTGAAATGCCGGTAATGAATGGAATTGAAGCAACTACAGAGGTCTTAAAATTATATCCCGAAACGAAAGTAATTGCTTTGTCTAGCATATTCACAAAATAAGGTATTTAATTTTGGAGTTGAGTTGCGCCCTCGAATACTGATAGATAATGGTTATAAAAGTCCAAAGTTATTTGATAAAAAAACACTTGCATATATAATGATTACAGTAAAACCAACATTGTTTGATTAATATTATGCACTTGCTCATGCTGGGTACACACATTGTATAAAAATAATAGTCGGATTAGTAGTGAATTCAAGGTTTGTAGCCTGCTTTAATTTCCTTGTAATTTGACAGGAAAGCAACCAGCAATCAGATGTTATTCTTATACTCACCTTAGCCATAATTATTTTCAAAAAAATAATATTGTACGTAATTAAAACGTACATACATTTGCTTAATACGGATATATTACGTACGTTTGTAAAAAATGATAAAATTATGGCAACAGAAGCAAATAAAAAAGAAAAAGCCAGGTTTGATACTGGTAGTTCGTTCTTAATATAGGTTGACTTTGTTTTGTTTCAATTTTGTCTTCTTCCATTTTGTCTTTCCATTTAAAGACAACAGGTTCCTGATTTATTTCTTCAATTCCCTGATATATCCTTTGTACAAGTTCCTCTTTGCT
>DAOVYZ010000383.1 GCA_030635365.1 Bacteroidales bacterium | reverse complement strand
GTCTGAACAAGAAAGGAGCAAAATAAAAAGAAAAGCAAAATTTTTTATGCGAATTCGAGATATTTCTGGCTTACAAGCAGCTCAGTTACTGCAAGCAAATAGAGAATATCAATCGGCAATTGAAGCAATAACGAATAGTTTTATAGGGATAAGTGATAATATTAGGGAAGCAATTGAAAAATCTAAAAAGGTGTATATGTATGGTAAAGTTAATTATGTAAAAATGTTTGAGAGAATTGATACATATATTAACAAAGCAAATATATATATAGAAAATTATAAAAGGCAATGCAAACTATTAGAAGAAGAGATTGGTAGTATCTATAATAAATTTAAACAGTCTGAAGATGTAATTGATAAGTTTAAAAATAGGGTAAACGAAATAAAAAATATATTAGAAGAAACTAGAACTGAAGTTTCAGATATATCGGTAAACGAACCTGAGTTGCAAAGTGCTAATATTCAGTTTGAAAGTTTATTAGTTGAAACCGATAAAAATTACAATAAACTGGATACTTTATTTAATGCGCTTTATTCTTTAAAAAATAACATAGAAGGTTTTGTTAATAAAACGGATAGTAGCCTTCTGGAAATAATTGATTTCTCTGATTTTAAAAATATTCTAAGAACTCTTCAAAAGTCAGGTAAAATTATAAGTCAGAAGCTGGAAGAGAATGATGTTTTTGCCAATGATATGAAAAAGAATATCAAAAAGTCGATTTCAAAAATACGATATTATGATTATTTCGAAAAGACAATAAGAGACATAATCTCAGAATTAAATACGGTTAATTTAAAACTTAAAAACAGTAATAACGATAAATCTATTTCAAAAGAAGAAAACCTTGAGAAATTAAAGCAATATTATACAATGCATACAGAATACTACATTCACGAACAAATTACTAAAGAAAATAAAATTGATATTGATTTTAATATTATTGAGGAAGATGAAATAGAATTTTTCTAAAATCAAATAGCTATGAGTAAAAGCAATATACAAATAAAAACTTCCACAAAAAAGGGTGTTAAAAAGGCTAAAGTTCTTTTAACCGATGAACTTAATATATATACGATTGAAGGTATTAAGGAAGAAATTATTAATATAGTGAAAAGGTATGACGAGATTGAATTTAGTACAAAAGATGTTAAAAATATGGATATCACATTTGTACAGTTATTTTATTCAATAATAACTAGTGTAAAGGATAAAGGAAAGAAAGTAACATTTGATATTAAACTTCCTGAAGAGAACCAAGTGCTTTTTGATAATACAGATTTAACCAGAATAATAAAAAATAATTAAAATTTAATAAACATAACTTGTTATGGACAAAACAATATTAATTGTCGACGATTCTGAGAGCATTAGAGAAGTAGTAAGTTTTACTCTCGAGAATGAGGGTTATAGTATCCTGGTAGGAATAGATGGAAAGGATGCACTAAAATTTCTGGATGGAACTCACATTGATCTTATTATTACTGATTTACATATGCCTGAAATGAATGGTATAGAGTTTATTAAAGAAGTCAGGACAATGGATCAATATAGACGAATCCCAATTTTGTTTCTTACTACAGAATCTCAGGCTTCAAAGAAATTAGAAGCTAAGGAGGCTGGTGCCACAGGATGGATTATAAAACCATTTGTTCCTGCAAAACTAATTGCAGCACTTAAAAAAGTATTAAGATAATGGAATTAGAAAAATTTCGAATTAAGTTTCTCGAAGAAGCTACAGAAAAAATAAATGAACTGGAAGAAGCTTTGCTTTTACTCGAAAATGATTCCGGAAACAAGGAAATAATTGAAAGAGTATTCAGGTCAATGCACTCATTGAAAGGTGGTGGTGCAATGTTTGGTTTTGTTAAGTTAAGTGAATTTACTCACGATTTGGAAAATATATATGACCTGATACGCAACGATAAGCTTGAGATCTCAAGAGGACTTCTTGATGTAACTTTAGCTTCTGTTGATCATTTAAAAACCTTGCTAAATGATACGGAATTAGAATCAGAGGATTCCAGAAAAATACATAACGAACTTGTTGCTCAAATTAAAAATATAATAGAAAACAAAGAAAATAGTGTGGATGAAAGTATTGGGGACGAAAGTTTGGAATTATCTAAGTCTTCAGAAATAAAAACATATTATATATATTTTGAGCCTAACAACGATATTTTTAATAATGGCACAAACCCATTATTTCTGATTGACGAATTACAGGAATTAGGTGATAGTAAAGTCTTTTCTCATTTTAATAGAGTTCCGGATATTGATAATATTGATGTTACGAAATGTTATGTTTATTGGGAAGTATTACTGGCCACAGAGGAAAAAGTTAATGTAATATCGGATGTTTTTATTTTCGTTGAGGATGAGTGTAAATTAGAAATTAGTGAGCTTACAGATTATAATGTGCTAAATAATAAAAATGCAATTGCTGAAATAGCAGAAGCGGCATTGGAAAAGAGTGATGTCGGATTATCAGAAATGCAATTAATTATTAAAAAGTATAGCGAAACCAAAGATGTTGAAACCAAAGATGAAGTAGTACAACCGGTTAAAACTACAAGTAAAAAAGAAAATATTATTTCTAGTATAAGAGTATCTTCTGATAAGCTGGATCTTATGATGAATCTTATAAGTGAGTTGGTAACTACACAAGCTCGTTTGACATTAATTGCTGATAAATCAAGTGATTCAAATTTATTATCTATTGCTGAAAATGTTCAGAAACTAACACGTCAAATACGCGATAATGCATTTGATATTGTTTTAGTACCAATAGATACAATGACTACCAGGTTTCAAAGATTAGTAAGAGATTTGTCAAATGAGTTAAATAAAAAAGTAATACTTGTAACAGAAGGTACAGATACGGAACTTGACAAAACAATTATAGAAAGTTTAACAGATCCGTTATTACACATTCTTAGAAATTGTATAGATCATGGTATAGAATCAGCGGAAGAACGAAAAAAACTTGGAAAACCAGAACAAGGGGAAATTCTTTTTAAAGCATACTATTCAGGAGCTGATGTACATATAAAAATAACGGATGATGGTTCAGGTATTGATTCTGAAAAAATTAGAAGTCTTGCTATAGAAAAGGGTTTAATGAGTAAAGATGCTTTATTGAACAGGAAAGAGATATTTGATTTAATCTTTGCTTCTGGATTTTCAACGGTGCAAAATGTGACTGACGTATCCGGAAGAGGAGTCGGAATGGATGTAGTAAAACGTAAATTAGCTGAGGTTAGAGGTGAAGTTGAAATAGAATCAGAGGTAGATGTTGGTACAACAATAACCATTAAATTACCATTAACACTCTCTATTATAGATGGATTGTTGGTCCAAATTGCTAAAGAACATTATATCATCCCTCTTTCGGTTGTAAATAAGATTTATTCAACAGAACACAATAATGTGGTTAATAAGTACAACAATTTAATTGTATTTGATGGCGAGCAAATACCATTCTATTATTTAAGAGAAGAATTAAAGCTACCGGAAAGTAAACAACTAAAAGAGCAGGTTATTATAGTGTCATATGAAGATAAAAAAATAGGAATTGTTGTCGATGAAATAGTTGGAGAGTACCAGGCAGTATTAAAATCATTGGGTAAAATGTTTACGAATCAGGATATGATTTCCGGGGCTACTATACTAGGGGACGGTACAATAGCACTTGTAATGGATACAAATAGAATGATCTTAAACTTTTCAAAAGATAATTATAAAGAAAAAACAAAATAATAAAGGAGATTATGGTTATGGATATGGAAACAAATAATAAAATAGATTCGTATTTATCATTCAGTTTAGGTGAAGAAGAATTTGCTACTCATGTAAGTAAAGTAATTAATATACTTGAGATGACAAGGTTTACTCAGGTTCCCAAATCACCTGAGTATATGAAAGGGGTAATTAATTTACGAGGAGCAGTGTTACCTGTTATTGATACTAGGATAAAATTTGGAATGACACCAACTGAATATACGACAAATACATGTATTGTTGTAATGGAAGTTTTAGTTGGCGATGAAGAAATTAAAGTTGGTGCATTAGTCGATTCGGTGCAAGCAGTGCTCGAAATAGAGGATAGCCAGATTCAACCACCTCCGGGACTTGGTAGTAAATATAAATCAGAATT
>DAOVYZ010000374.1 GCA_030635365.1 Bacteroidales bacterium | reverse complement strand
GTTTATTTTTAAATAAACTTCTGAATGTAACTTTTAAATAGTTTCTTATCATAGCTAAACGTTTTTTTTATTTAGCCAAGGAATGTGCCATATTTTTAATAGCGCAAAAATCAGGCTGTTACATTTTTATTGTAAATCACCATGTCCGATTTTCGGACAATTAGTTGACTGATTTTCGGACTATTTATACATTTGTTAAACAAATTTACTGATAAAGTGAATAGAAAAAAAGGGAATATACTGGTAGTAGACGATAATGAAGAAATATTATGGTCGCTAAATCAACTACTTAAGAGCGAGTTTGAAAACGTATACACTTTAAAAAGCCCTAATCAAATTAATGATTTATTAACAAAACAGCAGATTGATGTTATTTTGTTGGATATGAACTTTTCGGCTGGAGTAAATACCGGGAATGAAGGATTTTATTGGTTTAACAAAATAAAAAAGATTGAACCGAATATAGTGATAGTTTTTGTTACGGCATACGGAGATATAGAAGTAGCTGTTAGGGCAATGAAAGAAGGGGCAGATGATTTTATTACTAAACCATGGGATAGTGATAAATTAATTTCAACACTTCATAATTTTGTTGATTTAAGCCACTCCAAACGAAAAGTTAAACAATTAAAAGCTTCTCAATCGGTATTGCAAGAAATTTACCCTGATATGCTTGGAGAATCTCAAGCAATATTGCAGGTAAAATCAACCATACAAAAAATTGCAGCGACTGATGCCACAGTATTAATTCAGGGTGAAAATGGTACCGGTAAAGCCTTAATTGCATATGATATTCATAAACATTCGAAAAGGAAAGCAGAACCTTTTGTCCATGTTGATTTAGGGGCTATTAATGAAAATCTTTTTGAAAGTGAATTATTTGGCCATGTGAAAGGGGCATTTACCGATGCTAAAGAGGACAGGATTGGAAGGTTTGAAGCAGCTTCTGACGGAACACTTTTTTTAGATGAAATCGGAAACTTATCATTAACATTACAACAAAAGTTACTACATGCTATCCAAACCAATATGCTATCGAAAGTAGGCGATAATAAATTAGTGCCGGTAAATATAAGGTTGGTTTGTGCTACAAATAAAAACCTGAAAGAAATGGTGGCTAACGGAGAATTTCGCGAAGATTTATTTTACCGAATTAATACTATTATTATTGAGAGCCCTCCTTTAAGAGAAAGACAAAATGATTTAATATTATTGGCAAATTCTTTTTTGAAAGAAATATCGAATAAATACAATAAAACCGGATTAAAATTTTCAAGTACAGCGATTAAAAAAATTGAACAGCATAATTGGCCCGGGAATGTTCGTGAGTTAAGGCATGCTGTTGAAAGAGCAGTATTATTATCTGCTTCAAATATCATTAATCCGGAAGACTTATTTCCTGCGGGCATAACTATCAAAAAAAGAGAATCGGGATCAACTAAATTAGAAGATATTGAAAAAGAAGCTATACTAGCTGCTATAAATAACCAAAACGGGAACCTGACAAAAGCTGCTGCTAAACTGGGTATTTCAAGATCAACTCTTTATTTAAAAATTGAAAAATATGGGCTTTAACAGATACTCAATTCAAACAGTAATAAGGGTTGTGCTGATTTTTTTAACTCTATTGGTATTAGTATATTTTTTACCAAAACCAAACAGGCTTGTAACATCTGTCTTTTTTGGTGTGCTTGCTATTGGGCAGGTGATTTCTTTAATTATATATGTAAACAGAATCAATCGCGATTTAGCCCGGTTCTTAATTGAACTGAGAGAAAATGATACCTCGGAACTATATTTTCCTGAGAAACTTGAAAAGAATTTCAAGAACCTCAAATATTCAATTCAGCAAATTTCTGATGAAATTAAAAAAACAAGAATCGAAAAATTGGGGCAACAACAATACCTTAGTTATATAATTGAGAATATAAGTGATGGTTTAATCTCTTTTAATGATGATGGAATTGTAAAATTAATTAATGCCTCGGCTAAAAAATTACTTCAAATAAAATTCCTGAATTCAATATGGGATTTAGATAAAATCCAGGAAGGATTAGCAAAAAACCTTGTAATGAGTAGCCCAGGGCAACATAAATTAATAAAAGTAATTGCAGGCGGAATGCCTTATGATTTTCTTTTCCGAATTTCTGAGATTAAGATTGAAGGGCAAGTATTAAAAATAGTAACATTCCAGGATTTAAAAAGAGAATTGGAAGAAAAAGAGAGCAGTTCATGGAAAAAACTGATCAGGGTATTAACACATGAAATGATGAATTCTCTGACTCCGATTACAACATTGTCAGTAGCAGTTAGAAGGATTTTGAAAAATGATAAGAAGCTTAAAATATCAAAAGAATTAATTGATGAGGATATAAGTGATATATATAAGAATAACCAGGCAATTGAGCAAAGGAGTAAAGGTTTGCTGAAGTTTATTAATCAATACAGGCAAATAGCAAAAGTTCCGGAGTTAAATAAAGAAGAAGTCAATATAGAAAGTTTTTTACAAAATATTAAGCAATTATTCTCAGAAACAATTAAAGAGAAAACTATTAAATTTCAAGTTACCGTAAAACCTAAGGGTCTTATTTTTCAATTTGACACGAAGTTAATAGAGCAGGTAATAATTAATTTAATAAAAAACTCGATTGAAGCACTTGAAGGCACAGATGCGAAGGAAATATTCCTGGAAGTTTCAAAAGAGGAGGAATATAATCTGATTAAAATTATTGATAACGGTTCCGGAATAAAAGATGAAATTAAAGAGGATATTTTTGTACCTTTTTTTACTACTAAAAAACAAGGATCGGGAATTGGTTTAAGCCTTTCGAAAGAAATAATGCAAAAGCATAATGGGGATATCTATTTTGAGACTACTATTGAGGAGACAGTTTTTTCACTACGTTTTAATTAGATAGTCTCAGCAAGTTCTGAGGATAATTCTTTGACTGTGTAAATAAAAATACAATATAAATCAATGAATGTTCAATTTATAGGATTTACTGCCTGAAAATGAAAATTATGATATTATTCTACAGCATTTATTTTTTCAGAAAAAGCTTCCCAATATTTTAAATGAAATTCATAGCTGTTGTTATCATGTAATATTTTTTTTCCTGATTCAAGCTCAGAAGAGGGCCTTTTTCTAAATTTTATTGTAGAATCATATAAAAATATTCTTTCCGGGTGAAATTGAACTCCCAGTACATTTGGGTATTTCTTATGTGCAATTGCTTCGATTATTTTTTTGTCAGCTGAGGTTGCTAAAACTTTAAGGCCCTTGCCTAATCTGTCCAATGCCTGGTGATGAATACTATAAACCAAAGGATGTAAATTTTTATCATAAGAACCTGTTAAAGGTTCTGTATTATTTATTATTATTTTATGAAAGTTCCCGGAAAATAACATAGAATCCGTGTATAAGCTTTTGTTATAATTTCTGTGTTGTTTGTTTTTATCAAAATTTAAAACTTCTTCAACATATTTTAGATTATATAGTTCTGAAGGTATATCCTGAATCATTGTACCCCCGGTAGCAACATTCATAGTTTGCATACCCAGGCAGATACCATAAATAGGGTATTTAGGATTTTGTTCTAAGAACGGAATAAAATCAGGATTTTGGGAACTACCTAATAAATGAAATAGAAATGAAGCCTCAAAAAAATGTCTGTAAGGGTCACTAATTATAGTTAACAGATTTGTTTGCTTGTTATAAATGCTTGGTGGGATATCAGGGCCACCAAAAAAAATAATTCCAATGCTATGATTGAATAATTCCATAAACTTATTTGTACATTCATTTTTTTGAAAAAGATTATCAACTGATATTTCTTCTTTGATTTCTTCCAATTCAATATATGGATACTCGTTATTTTCTAAAAAAGATTTTGATTTGGAATAATCGTAAACTTCCTTTTGATGATAAATACCTGCAATATTAATTCCTTCAATTTGAATAATATTATTATCAATTAAATATGTAAAAAGTTCTAAGTTAGATTGAGTAGGATGTGCAAGGATAAGAGTTTTTTGTTGTGCAATTGACAGAAAAGAAACAGTAATTAAAATAATGCAAAAAAATATTTTTTTCTTCATAACTAAATATTTATATGGCATAAATATAAAAAATCCCTGGCTAAATATAACAGGGATTTAAATATTCAGATCTTATTTTATGTAAATCTATTTTATAATCATTTTAGGTATTCCGACATAGTACAGGTCAAAACCACCT
>DAOVYZ010000401.1 GCA_030635365.1 Bacteroidales bacterium | reverse complement strand
TTTTTAACTTTTTATATTTTTACCAGTCAAAGAAATATTACTAACTATTAAAACTTAAACCATGATCCGATTATCCAAAAAAGTAGTTTTATTTGTATTAGCAACATTTATTCTATGTTGTTGTCAAACAAATCAAAATACTACAGACGAAAAAACCGGCCGCCTTGTAGAATTCAAAGGCCGAAAAATTGACCTTACTCCTTACTTTGAAGGATTTCCGTACAGTGGGTTTAACCCTGTTATTAAAGCAAATAAGCTTTTTTATTATAAAAGTGGCGAAACAACCGAACTTAAAATGCTTGAAATTACTGATAATGTTGATTTTGAGCAGGGAGAAACTATATCAGGTATAGATTTTTCTAAACGAAATGTGTGGGGAATTACATATAATGAAAATGATAATTGCCTTTACTGGAGTGGAGACGAAATTAACGATGAAGTTTTAAACCTGTATAAACTAAACATTGAAACTAAAGAATTAATCAAACTTACTGATGTACCTTATATTTTTAGCTGGGGATGGAATGAAGATAAAAACAAAATTGCTTATATAGCTCGTTTAGGCACTAAAGATGAAAGATTAGGAGAATTAAGAGTCCTGGATTTAGTAACAATGGAAGAAACTGTTATTGTTCAGGATAGTCCTGAATTCAGGCTTACCTGGGGTAGTGTAAACTGGAGGCCTGATGATAAAGGTGTTGTGGTAAATGTTTATAAAGATGCTCATCGTAGTTTTGGTAACCTTGCGTATATTGATTTTAAGAAAAAAGAAATGAAGGTTATTACCGAACCTGAAGTAAAAAAAGGGGTGGGCATTTTAGATGATTGGGTAAATAATGATGAATTTATTTATACATCTAATGAAAGTGGATATTCTAATTTATATAAGTATAATATAGCAAACGGTAATAAAGAACAAATAACCAGTTTTTCAATAAACGTTGGTAGTCCTGACTTTATTAATGTTGGTGAAGACAAATTCATACTTTGTAAATTATCAAATCCTATCGAAACAAAAATTTTAGTTCTTGATCCTGATAATGGAGAAACTATTTTTGAAAAGAAACTTGACGAAAATATCTATTTCTTAGATGTAGAAGAAAACAAAGTTTTAGCTAGTTTTAGTTCGGCTGTAACCAAATTTAGAATTGATGAGTTAACTTTTACTAACGAAGCTTTTAACTTTGAAACTAAAATTGATATTCCTGAAAACTTAAAACAAGCTTTTAATAATACGGTAGTTGAACGAGTAGAATTCCCTACGTTCGATATTGATTCGGAAACAGGTGACCAACGTATGCTTCATGCCTATTTGTTTAAACCAAAGAATCCTCTACCAAAAAAAGAACAAATAGTTATGATTCAATCTTTTTATGGAGGAAGCAATATTTGGATTCCCCGTACTCAGATTCTTAATGAGGCAGGAATATATGTCTTGAGCCCCGCCCCAAGAGGTAGTAGTGGTTTTAGTAAGGAATTTTTAGCGCTTAATGATAAAGATTTAGGTGGTAATGAAATAGTAGATGTCATTTATGCCGCTAAATATATATCAGAAAAACTTGATATTCCTTCTGAACGTATTGGTACTTTTGGTGGTAGCCACGGGGGATATGCAACCATGCGTTTGTTAACTTTTCCCGGCGAAATAAATGGTAATGAAGCTGATTTCGACTGGGGATTTGGTTTAAGCCATGCCGGGTTTTCTGATATCATTCATTTTTATGAGCATTGTAATATCCCTGATTGGGTAGTTCTTGAGGCTGGAGACCCTAAAACTGAAGTTGAAAAGCTTAACGGCCGTTCTCCATTATTCCATGCGGATAAAGCCGTAGGTAAACTTCTGTTAACCCATGGAACTAATGATCAACGTGTACCGATTGAAGGTAGCCGCATGATGGCTGATAGTTTAAAAAAATATGGCAAAGATTATCAGTTAGTTGAATTTGAAGGGCAAGGACATGGAATAAAAGGGTTGGAAAATAGTATTATTTATTACAATACCTGGTTTGATTTTCTTGAAACAATAGGAAATAGGGCCAATTAAAGCTTTTATACATAGTGATTAAAGAAAAACCTTCAGGATTTTTAGATACCCTGAAGGTTTTATCAACTATTTACCCTAAAATTTATCAAAAATATCTATGCAAATTTTTTTAATAAATCTCTAATAAATTAAACACTTAAACCCTACAATTACCCCTATTTATTCTTCGAGATAAATTAGTTGTATAAATTCGATAAAATCATAAAGTAAAAGGACCGCTCAATATGGCCCTTTTACTTTATGATTTTCTAAATATTTATGAATCTTAATTCAAAAAAGTCTCTGGTTCTTTACGTGTAGAAAAATTAGTATAAAGCCAGTCTTTTAAATTATTCATATACTCATCATCAAAATATCTTGCATTATAAGTGCATTTTTTAATGCACGCACAACATCTGATACATTTCTCTTTTTCGGTATTAACTATTCCATTTAATTGAATCGCATAAGTAGGGCAAACATCTTCGCAAATACCGCACATTTCACATTTTAATTCATTAGTTTTCGGTGATATTGCCGGACTTTTTTTGAGTTCTTTATAAGGAAAATTGCCAGGAACATTTATTTCGGGATAATCACTACTATCTTCAATAGTGTTAATTAGAGATTTTACCTTTTTACCAAATTCTGTTGCTGTTCTCAGATCATTCATATCTGGCCGGCCATGCGCTATTTGCTTATCAAGCTCAGAAAATGAATGTTCTCCAATAAAAGCTCCTGCTGCTATTGGAATAAACCCTGATTGTTTAACCAGGTTCTTTAATTCAAGTAAAGCATCTTCAAATTCTCTATTTCCATACAGTACAATAATTATTGCTGGGGCTTTATCTGCTTTGATACTTTGGAATCTCTCTGCTGCAATGTATGGAACTCTCCCTCCATAAACGGGTATCCCAATAATATTTAGTTGTCGTTGTTTTGATTTAAACCCACCCTTTTCTAAATCTTGAGTAGTCAGGTCAACCGTAGTTATATTGTTTATTGCCAAACCATCCAAGATTGAATGTATTATTTTCTTAGTCGTATCTGTTGGAGAAAAATAAATAAGGTTTATAGAATCTATCACCATATTCTATTAATCTGTTTTTCTATTTAAATACCTTTTTTAGTAAGTCGGTAACTCTTGCAACAGGATTCTTCCTAATCTCAAGCTCTTCCTTAGCAATTTGTACAAATAAGCCATCAATTGCTTTATTTGTTACATAATCATCTAAATCAGGGTTAACCTTTTTAACAAATGGTAATTTATTATAAGATGTAAAAACCATATTCCAATATTTGGTTGCATTAACTTTTTCAAGGGATACTTTTATAATAGGTTTGAACATTTCAACAAGCTTTGTCCTTGTGTGTGTTTCCAGATAGACAGTAGCTGCATTATCATCACCATGTAAGATATTCATTACATCGCGAAGAGTCAGCTCTTTTATTGCCGTTACGAATATATCCTTTGCACTACTGGCAGCATCTTCAGCAGCTCTATTCATCGATTCTATTGCTTCATCTACTTTCTTATCCTGCCCCAGCATTCTTAATTTCTCTTCTACTGCTTTAGCTTCATCGGGCATAGGAATTTTAATCTCCGGGTCTTTAAAATAACCATCGGGTTTTGATAATCGTTCAACACCTTTCTCAATTCCTATTGTTAATGCCTCTTTTAAAGCTCTTCCTACTTCTTCCTCTGTGAACTCAGATGTTTTAGAATCATCAATAACATCTTCTGCAGCTTCTTTTAGTTTCTTAAAAATTTGTGCATTTGCCGATAAACTTAAAACGGCTAGTGTCAAGTCAAGATTGAATTGACGGATAAAGTCTTTTTAGTTTAATTCTCGAATCTCTGGTTGTAAATTGCCAATTAATCTTAGCATCTTTGTTATTTCTATGATCTTGCCATGCTTGAGTTTCCTCCTTTATAG
>DAOVYZ010000337.1 GCA_030635365.1 Bacteroidales bacterium | reverse complement strand
TTCACTGTCACCGGTAAGAGATATGTACAATGATATTTCAAAGATTATATATATTGGGAATGATGAGACAAAAGAAAAACTCATGGAGATTGAAAGTCAGGAACAAACTCAATTGTTAGTGAAACAGGAACAGGAATTAAGTAAATCAAGATCTCAACTGAAAGAGCAATTAGAACAAAATAAAATTCAGGCAGAAAAACAAATTAAAGAGATCGAGAAGGTTAAGCTTAGAAATGAAAGGACTTTAGAAGGAGCACTTGATGCAATAATTACGATAGACCAGAATGGTATAATCCAGTTTTTTAATAAAGCTGCAGAAGACTTATGGAGGACAGAAAAAGATATTGTACTTGGGAGAAATATTAAAAAACTATTTCCTAAACAATCTGATGATGAATTTATAAAATCATTCCTTGATCCTAAGTCCGATAAAATAGTTGGTCAACGAAAAGAAGTAAATATCACAAATACAGAAGGAGAGGATATACCTGTAATTGTATTATTATCACAGGCAATACTTGAAAATGAAATTACATATACGGCATTTATACAAAATATTTCTGTTGATTTATTTTAATATTTGAAATAGCGAAGCATAAATGTTGTTTTCATTAAATCAGTGAGACTATGATTTTAAATCCGATAGCTATCGGATCAAAATCATTTAGCCGAACTGATCCCGAGCGGTAGTCGAGGGATTTCAATGGTTTTATTCCACGCACCTTGGTGCGTATAAAAAGATAATATTCTATTGAGATACCTCATCAGCTTGCTGCGAGGAGTTTCATTATCATTTTAATATTTTCTTAAACAGAACTTAAGTTCTGTTTAAGAAAACTTGGAATGGTTTTGTTAATTTTATTGGTATTATGAACAATTATAAATCTTTACTAGTTATACAATATTATTCGATAAATTAAAATAAATATGTAATGAAGAAATTAGGCTTATTAATAATAATATTAGCAGTACTGGTATCATGTGATACTACAGTTAACCGGGAATCGACCAAGAAGGCCAAGAATATCATTTTATTAATTGGAGATGGGATGGGAGCAACTCAGATTTATGCAGCAATGTCGGTATCAGAGAAACCTTTAAATATTGAAAAATTTAAACATGTGGGTTTCCATAAAACGTATTCTATAAATAATTATGTCACAGATTCAGGTGCAGGTGGTACTGCAATCTCAACAGGTAACAAAACAGCCAATAATTGTGTTGCAACTGATTCTACCGGTAAAGCTTTTAAAACAATTTTAGAATATGCAGAGGAGAGTAACCTGGCAACAGGATTAGTATCTACAAGTTCTATATTGCATGCTACTCCTGCGTCTTTTTTTGCACATGAAAAAGATAGAAACGATTATGAGAATATCGCACGCGATTTTTTAGATGTTGATATAGATTTATTTATTGGTGGAGGGAAAAAACAATTTATAAATCGCGAGGATAAATTAAACTTGATAGATTCTTTAAAAGCAAGAAAATACATTGTATTAGATGATTTGGAAAGCTTTAGTACTGAGACGGAAGGCAAGTTTGCTGTATTTACAGCAGAGGAGCATAATCTAAGTATAATGGAAGGTAGGGGTAATATGTTACCGGAAGCAACTAAAAAGGCAATAAAAGTTTTAAGTAAAAATGAAAATGGATTCTTCCTTATGGTTGAAGGATCTCAAATTGATTGGGGAGGACACGACAATGATATAGATTATGTTATAACCGAAATGATTGATTTTGATAAAGCTATAGCAGAAGCATTAGAATTTGCAATGCAAGATGGTGAAACTCTTGTAATAGTTACTGCTGATCATGAATGTGGTGGATTAACATTAGTCGGAGGTGATATGAAAACAAAGACGATAGAAGTTGAATTTTCTAGTGATGATCATACTTCTGTAATGGTTCCTGTATTTGCTTATGGCCCGGGTGCTGAGGAATTTGGGGGAATTTATGAAAATACAGAAGTTTTTGAAAAAATGATGGTATTATTGGGACTGAAATAAAGAGTAGTATATATAAATAAAAAGAGCTTGCACCTGCAAGCTCTTTCTTCATATATAAACTTTTTTAGTCTAATCTAAGTCAACACTACCATATTTTGTTTCTATTTTAACAACTGATTTTGTATTACTATCATTTCCAACATAACCATTTATAGTTAATGAAGTAGATTCCTTGATTCTACTTACACGCCCTGTATTAGGAAAATCAATGTTAGCATACTTTGCAGTTCCTTCAATATTATATGATGCGCTTGCATCAATATTTAGATTAACATTACCATATTGATTTTTGATATCAATTTTTTCAAAACTTGCAGGAATATAGTCTACATTAATACTGCCATATTTATTCTCAAAATCAAGCTTTTTTTGTATTTCTTTAAAATCAAAATCGGTATAGCCGGATGTTGTTACGAAATTTGCTACTGTTCCAATTCGGTATACATCATATTTTGATTCACATACTATTGAACTGCTTTCATCCACATATAGTTTTGAGTATTTTGTTACAGCAATTAAAGCTTTACTCTTTTCTATATTAAGCTCCGAATACTTAAGTGTTAAATTAAGCCAGCTACTTTCAACAATAGCACCATTAGAATATGCTAAATAGATCTCATTTAAAGGTTTCTTATTATCCCTTAAGATTTTATTAATTTTTAAATTACCATATTTAACAGATATTTTGGAATGCCCGGCAATTTCATTAATAAATACACTTCCATATTTATTTTCAAGTTCAAGTTTAATGTCCTTAGGAATATTAACTTTATAATCGATACTAAATTCTTTATTGTCATGATGCCATTTACTAAACTTCTCACTGATCTCAGTAATGGCTTCAATCTTATTTCCTGTCTGATTAAACTTAACCGTAATATAATCAATTAATTCTTTAGCCCTTTCTTCGTTTCTATGGTCAACGGTAATAGTAACATCAATACTTACTTTATTCTTATCCCAGTTATTGATATCAACATCTCCAAACTTGTTTTGAATAAATAAGAGAGTATTCTTATCTGCATCAAAGTCTTTATGCAGATTTTTTGAGAATTCTTCACCTGCAGCAAATATTGCAGGAATTACTAATAATTGAATAAATATTAGTAATAAAACTGATTTAAATTTTGGTGCTTTCATAATCTTCAGATTTTTGTTGATTTATATTCTGTGCTTGTTGTAACTGTTGTAATATTTGATTCATTACCTCAACTTTAAGCTGATAATGTTGTATCATAGCATTAATAACCCTTTCATCTTGAGGATTTGTAATAAGGTCTTTTTTTAAATTTTCATATATGGAATCCATTTCATTTAATTCATGCATGAGGATAATTTTTTGTGCACTATCCATAAATTGGAATTGGTTTATTTCACCGTATTTTTGGCTAACTAAATGCGAATAATACAATTCAACCTCACTATATTCAGGTGATACCTCTCTTAGAGCAATACCATTATTTGTCTTTCGTGATTCAAAATTATCATAAACCCATAATCCTGATAACACTACTAAAATAACAATAGAAGCTACTTTCAGGAAATTACCAATTGTAAATGTCTTTTTACTTTTGTTAAAGTCACTTAATTTATGCTCAAATCGTTCAAAATGTCCTTCATTTGGCTCAAATACATCAAAATCTGAACGATTTTCCTGTATTATTTTATCTAGATTTTTCATGGCATATTATATTGTGTTATTTTACTTTTAAACATTCAACTAATTTCTTCTTTGCTCTTGCACATTGTGACCTCGATGTTGAACTGTTTATATTTAGAATTTCACTTATTTCATCATGGTCATAACCTTCAATTAAATAAAGCGATAAAACAATTCTGTAACCATTAGGTAGGTTCTTAATCTCATCTCTAATTTCATTTACTTTTAAAAGAACCTCATTTTCTTCATCTTTATATTCCTGATCTTTTATCTCATAAACCGAACCTTCTATTGATTCCAGGTCTAATTTTCTTTTTCTGAGTTCATCTAATGAATGGTTTATAACAATTCTTTTTAACCACGCACCAAAACTTACCTCACCTTTATAAGAATATATTTTTTCAAAAGCTTTTAAGAACGACTCCTGCATTATATCTTCAGCCTCAAGGCTATCATTTACTATGCGCAAGCAGGTATTGTACATAGCCTTGTAATAGAGTTTATATAGTTGAAACTGTGCTTTTTGCTCCCCTACTTTACACCTGTCAATTATATCCTGATGAATATTTTTATAAATACTTTCCTGTTTATTCATATTCTCATAAAAAAGACGTTAAGGAAAAGTTAATGCTGCATAGCTATACTTAAATATTTTATTATTTATTGAGGCTCTGATACAAATTAGTGTGTATGTAATATTTAGTGATTCTTAGTGTTCTTGCCTGCTGGCAACTACAGTGTACCCACATCTCCGTAAAGTGTTTATGATGAATACCGGACAAAATTAACGATTTTATATTTATGACTATCCGTTTGTTTACCAAATAAAAATGAACGCTGATAATACGCCAGCCTGCCGGACTAGCAGGGATTTCGGCAAATACCGA
>DAOVYZ010000451.1 GCA_030635365.1 Bacteroidales bacterium | reverse complement strand
ATTTTTGTAATATTTACCGGCGATTTTATTACCGGCAATTCCTCTAAAGCATTATTATAATTATCTCTAAAATATTGCGTAAGGAAAAAATGCCTGTTTGCATCGTATTCATCTGCTTTTAGTTCAAATTGTTGGGTTTGGGCTCCTCCCTTTATTTCAATCACTTTTGTCTCACCTTTTTGTTGTGAAAAAACACTTGTAACAGTTAATTTCCCAAATTGAAGCTCTGTTTTTATACCAAATAAACTTTGGCTACCGGTAATTAAAGAGCCCGGTAAGGGTAAAGTAACGTTACCTGCTTCGATTCTTTGTATAATCTCATCTTCCTTACCAACATACTCAAGTTTTGTTTGATTTTCAAAATCAAAAGTTGCTTCAGTATTATAATTAACCCCAAGTTTGATTTTGTCACCTATTGATCCGGTAACATTCATCATAATTTTTTCTTCAAAATCAAAAGTTGTAGTTTTTCTTAGGTTTTCCGAAATTGTAGGATTCTCATTTTTATTAATGTTAATTTTAAAAATTAACTCAGCTGATCCCATCGGAATAATATTAATAGCATTGCTTCCGAATATTTTATCAAATGCCTCACCACCCAGTCTTAAGTTTGGGAACAATCCTATATCTCCTTCACCACTCTCCCCCCTGGCTCTTTGTCTCCAATAGCTTCTTAATGCTTGTTCAAATTCATACTCTTGATACTCCTCAAGAGTCATTCTTTTTGATGGGCGATAATCTTTGTTCCCAATCTTTTTAGAAATAATATATTCATTGGTGGCAGGATCATATTCAACTGTATCTTTAATATTCGAAGGTTTGGTAAGGTATAGTGGTGACTCTTCCTGTTTATTCTCAGTGTAGTTTTGCTTATCTTTAAATTGATATTTTAATGTATCCTGTAATTGATATACAATACGATTTCTTGCTTGAGCATTAAATGCCCATGGCACAATTAAAAGAAAAAACAGTACCGTGTATTTAAGTATTCTATTCAATCCCAAGATTTAAAAATTACTATATCCTTTTAAGAGCTTCTTTTATAAGACTTTCAACTGAAACACTTTTATTCTCCTTAAGAATTTCATTAACAATTTTATCTACTTTAACCTTTGAGAAACCCAACATAACTAAAGCAGATAACGCTTCGTCTTTAATTGTATTGTCTAAATTAACAACAATTTGATCCCCATCATAATCTTTCCCTACCTTATCTCGTAAATCAACAATAATTCTTTCAGCCGACTTTGCCCCAATTCCTTTTATGCTTTTTAATAAATTAACATTATTACTTATTATCGCATCTTTAATTTCATTGGGGGCTAAAGAAGATAGCATTACTCTTGCCGTATTCGCTCCAACACCCGAAACTGATATTAAATGTAAGAAAATTTCTCTTTCCTTTTTATCAAAAAAGCCAAAAAGTTGGTGCGTATCTTCTCTTATAACCTCATAAATATAAAGTAAACAACTATTTCCTTCCGACAATTTAGAATATGTATTTAATGAAATATTAATGAAATAGCCTATTGAACCATTTTCCAATACAATATAGGTAGGAGAAATTTCTTTTATAATACCTTTGATATAATCGAACATTTTATATTTATTCTGTTTTTGAATGTTAAAAATACACAAAAATAAGGTATTGGGAAACTTGATAATAGTTTTATTTAAAGTATTTATGTAATAAAAATATGTCGTTAACCAATATATTAAATTTAATTTGGTATTTTTGATAGTAAATTGGGAGTTCTTTTACTCATGAAATGTATAATAATATTAATCATTGTTATATTTATTCAATATAATTCTTATGGACAAATAGCTTCAGAAGGAGTCCCATTATATTATAGTTTATCGCAAGGAGTAGAAGCTCCTGTTTTAATCCTGCCTGATATTAATGTAAAAAAACTCATAAGAGAAGACAAAAAAGTTATTCCTACAAGAAATAAGGCTCTTCGATTTGCTAAAATAATTAATCTGGATATTGATCCTAAACATGACGGTATTTGGAGCACCCTATCAAATGGAGATAAAATATGGTATATGCATGTGAAATCACCAAATGCTCATTCTTTGGGATTATTCTTTGATAATTATCGATTACCTCCAGGGGCGAAATTGTTTGTTTATAGCCCTGATAAAAAACATGTAAGAGGAGCTTTTACTTATAAAAATAATAAATGGAATAATATCTTAGCTCTGGCCCCAATAAAAGGAGATGAAATAATTATTGAATACTTTGAACCACAGGATGTAATTTTTAAGGGAGAAATACATATATCAAGTATAGCACATGATTATAAAAATATTTTTAGCTTAACCTCAAAGCGCACTAAAGCTTATGGTAGTTCCGGAGCTTGTAATGTTAATGTTAATTGTGATAATGATGATTTAATACAATTATTAAAACATTCTGTTTGCAAGATTACATATAATGGATGGCTTTGTTCCGGAGCTCTAATAAATAATACAAAAAATGATGGACATCCATATTTTTTAACAGCAAATCATTGCATAAATAATTCATTCGATGCAAATGCAGCTTTATTTTATTTCAACTATGAAAGTCCTGGATGTACAAATATTGATGGCCCGATAGATCAAACTATATCTGGTTCTGTTATAATAGCTACGCCCGAAATTAAAACTTTAGATTTTAGTTTATTGGAATTAAGTGTTACTCCTCCTCCTTCATATCAGCCATATTATGCAGGTTGGAACAGGAACATTGTCGATCCGGCATCTGTCTTCTCAATTCACCACCCGAGTGGTGACATTAAAAAACTTACAAAATCAACCACTGGTGCAACTACAAGTGATTATGGAGAAGATTATACAGAATTTACACATTGGTGGATTAATGAATGGGATGAAGGAACTACAGAAGGAGGATCATCAGGTGCCCCTTTATTTAATGGGAATGGAGAAATTATAGGAGATTTAACCGGAGGAGATGCTAGTTGCAGTTTTAATTATAATGACTACTACTTGCAATTTCACCATGCATGGAAGGATTTTTCTGATTCTACTAAAAAATTGGAGCCTTGGTTAGACCCGGCAAACTCTAAAACTCTTTCATTAAATGGATATTTACCGTATGATACAATTCCTACAAACCTGTATGCTTCGTTAGTTGATACAACTATAAACCTAAAATGGAACGAAACACAAAATTCTGCAAACGTTGAGTATTATTATGTTTATCGTGATTATGTAAAGTTTGACTCAACAACAAATACGGTTTTTTCAGATACATTAGCATATAAAGATAGTGTTTATAGTTATTGGGTTACCGCTTTTTATAAAAATCCTACTGAATATGAAACAGAAGCTTCGAATATTATATTTATACGAATGATGGATTCATTGTCTTTGCCGTTTGGAGAGGATTTTGAAAGTCAATTT
>DAOVYZ010000181.1 GCA_030635365.1 Bacteroidales bacterium | reverse complement strand
TGGGTTAAGGGTACTAAAGCTTTTGATTTGGTGCAAAGAGTTACATCAAATAATGTTGCTGATCTGGTTGATGGTAAAGTACAATACTCTTGTTTTCCAAACGGAAAAGGAGGAATAGTTGATGATTTGTTAGTTTATAGAATTGATGAACTTACGTATTTGTTGGTAGTAAATGCAGCAAATATTGATAAAGATTGGGCTTGGGTTACTAAACATGCTCAGGAAATGGGCTTGGAAATAGGTAAAGACGCATACAATGCTTCAGATGAAATTACACAATTAGCAATACAAGGCCCATTAGCATTAAAAGCAATGCAAAAATTAACGTCTGCTAATGTAATAGATATGGAGTACTATACATTCCAAAAATGTGAGTTTGCAGGAATTAAGGAAGTTATCTTTTCAACAACGGGTTATACAGGTTCAGGAGGTTGTGAAATTTATGTTGCTAATGAAGATGCTGATAAATTATGGAAAGCAGTTTTTAAGGCTGGTGAAGAGTTTGGAATTAAACCTATTGGATTAGGTGCACGTGATACATTAAGATTAGAATCTGGTTTCTGTTTATATGGTAACGATATTAACGATGAGACATCATCAATTCAAGCAGGATTGGGGTGGATTACCAAATTTGTTGATGGAAATGATTTCATAGATCGTGAAAAGTGGGAAAAACAAAAGGAAGAAGGTGTATCACCAAGATTAAAAGGTTTTATAATGGAAGATCGAGGAATTCCTCGTCAGCATTATAAAGTAGTTGATGCAGAAGGTAATGAGATTGGAGAGGTTACATCCGGGACAATGTCGCCTGTAATTAAACAAGGCGTTGGAATGGCATACTTAAACAAAGGATTTTGGAAAGAAGGGACAGAAATCTTTATTGAAATTCGAAATAAAAAATTACGAGCAAAAGTTGCTCGCCCACCATTTCATGTAAGTAAATAATTTAATTGAAACAAATTGCGACTCAACATGCACGTCTCTTGATTTGTGGGTATTGGCTAAGAATAATGTAATAGGATATATCGAAAAATCATATCAATATAAACGTTTAAAAGGATTTGGCTTGGAATAAGTTATTAATTATTGTTTTTTTAGGCTTTATTTATATTTTTAACCTGCCAAAGTTTTTTTTGGAAAATGTTTAATATCATATGAATGTTAATCAATTTATTAAAATTTTATTTATAATAGGAAAGTAAGAAACCTTAATATGGTTTTTACTTTATTTAATCAATAATTTTTAAATACAATACACTATGAGAAAACATATTTTTAATGCCGGTCCATGTAAATTGTCTGATTCCTTATTGAAGAATACAGCCGAGGCTATTCTTGATTTAAATGGAATAGGTCAATCGATTCTTGAAGTATCACATCGTGGTAAAGACTTTCAAGCAGTAATGGACGAAACAGTTGAATTAATGAAAGAAGTACTTAGTATTCCAACAGGATACTCAGTATTGTTTTTAGGAGGTGGTGCAAGCATGCAATTTGCTATGATTCCATATAACTTTCTTAAAACTAAAGCTTTTTACGTGAATACCGGAACATGGTCGAAAAAAGCGCTTAAAGAAGCAAAATTATGGGGAGAGGTAGTAGAAGTATCTTCAGAAGATAAAAACTATACTTATTATCCTAAAGGGTATGATATTCCTAATGATGTTGATTATGTTCATATTACTACAAATAACACAATTAGAGGAACTGAAATTTTTGAAGATTTAAGTGTTAATGCACCTTTAATTGCAGACTTTTCATCTGATTTCTTAAGCCGTCCTGTTGATGTTTCAAAATATGCAATGATTTATGGAGGAGCTCAAAAGAATTTGGGGCCGGCAGGTGTTACTTTTGTTATCATTAAAGACAGCCTGTTAGAAAAAGTAGTTGCTGATCGTAAGATACCTACAATGCTGCAATATGGTACTCATATTGATGGAGGTTCCATGTTTAATACTCCTCCCGTAGTAAACATTTTTGCTGTTCGTGAAACATTAAAATGGGTAAAATCAATGGGTGGTGTTGTAGCTATGGAAAAAATAGCTAAAGAAAGAGCAGAATTACTCTATAATGCTATAGATAGTAGTAATATGTTTGAAAGCCCGGTAGTTAAAGAAGACCGATCAAGAATGAATATTGTATTTGTGATGAAAGATAAGTACAAAGAGAAAGAAGCGGACTTTATTGCTTTTGCCGGAGAAAAAAATTGCGTGGGGCTTAAAGGGCACCGTTCTGTTGGTGGTTTTCGAGCTTCTACTTATAATGCATCTACAATGGAAGATGTTCAGGCATTAGTTAATGCAATGAAAGATTTTGAAGCTAAAAATGCATAAAAATTTAATCTTAAATAATAGGCTCAAGGCATATGCTTTGAGTCTTTTTATTAATCCTTAAAAAATTAAAATTATGAAAAAAGTACTTGTTGCAACAGAAAAGCCTTTTGCTCCTGCAGCAGTAGCTAAAATAAAAGAAGTATTGGATAAAGCTAATTATGAATTAGTTTTATTAGAAAAATATACCGACAATTCTGAATTTCTAAAAGCAGTAGAAAATGTTGATGCGCTGATAGTACGTTCAGATAAGGTTACTAAAGAAGTTGTTGAAGCAGCTAACAATTTGAAAATTGTTATAAGGGCTGGTGCAGGATATGATAATCTTGATTTGGATGCTTGCACAGCAAATAATGTTGTAGCTATGAATACCCCAGGACAAAATTCAAATGCAGTAGCAGAGCTTGCATTAGGAATGATGGTGATGATTGCTCGTGGAAATTACAATGGTAAAGCAGGAGCTGAGTTAAGGGGTAAAAAGCTAGGTATTCATGCATACGGTAATGTTGGTAAATACGTAGCTGAGATTGCTAAAGGATTTGGAATGGAAATATATGCTTTCGATCCATTTGTTGATAAAGAAGCTATTAAAAAAGAAGGAATAACTCCGGTTGATAAAGTAGAGGAATTATATTCTACTTGCCAGTATATATCATTGCATATTCCTGCCAATGATAAAACAAAAAAATCAATTGGATTTGATTTATTAAGTAAAATGCCTAAAAATGGAACTTTAGTTAATACTGCAAGAAAAGAAGTGATCAATGAGGATGAATTGAAAAAAGTTTTTGCTGAAAGAGACGATTTTAAGTATATTTCTGATATTGCTCCTGATTGTAAAGATGAATTAGCCGAATTTGAAGGAAAATTTTTCTTTACTCCTAAGAAAATGGGAGCTCAAACTGCAGAAGCTAATATTAATGCAGGTGTTGCCGGGGCAAATCAGATTATTGATTTTATTGAAAACGGAAACACAGCTTTTAAAGTAAACTAAAAATAAGTACAAAGTTTCTAGTTCAAAGTTTCAAGTTTTAACATGAAAGAGAGAATTAGAACGATACTTTGAACGATTAAATATATAATATAAATTAAGATAGAGTTCTAGTAATAGATTCAAGTAAGTGAATTTGAATACAACTTTAAACTCAGAACTTTAAACTTTAAACTATTTTAAACATGTCAATAATAAAACCATTTAAAGGATTAAGGCCTCCAAAGGAGATATCGAAAGATTTAGCATCATTACCATATGATGTTATGAATAGTAAAGAAGCTGCTGTAATGGCAGAAGGAAAAGAGTGTTCATTATTACATATTACAAAAGCAGAGATTGATTGTCCTGCAGGAACCGATGTTCATTCTGAAACAGTTTATAACAAAGCTGCTGAAAATTTTAGAATGTTTCAGGATAAGGGCTGGTTAGTTCAAGACGAAGAAGCTAAATATTATATTTATGCTCAAACAATGGATGGTCGTACTCAATACGGTATTGTAGGTGCTGCTGCATGTGCCGATTATCATAACGGTATTATTAAAAAGCATGAGTTAACCCGTCCTGAAAAAGAAGACGACAGAATGGTTTTAACTCGTTATACTAATGCGAATATCGAGCCGGTATTTTTCTCATACAAAGCTGTTCCTGAAATTGATGCGATTGTCGAAAATGTTGTAAAAACTCAGAATGCCGATTATGATTTTGTAGCGGAAGATGGGTTTGGACATCATTTTTGGGTAATAAACGATGCTGATACAAATAAAAAATTGGAAGAATTATTCGCAACAAAAGTTCCTTATACTTATGTTGCCGATGGCCATCATAGAACGGCTGCCGCTGCCCGTATCGGAATCGAAAAACAAGAACAAAATCCTAATCACACTGGCAATGAGGAATACAATTACTTTATGGCTGTTCATTTTCCTGATAATCAGTTAAAAATTATTGATTACAATCGTGTAATTAAAGATTTAAACGGTTTATCTGAAGATGAATTAGTTGAAAAATTAAAATCTTCATTCGAGATTGAAAAGGTTGGGGCTGAAATACACAAACCGGCAAAACTTCATGAATTTAGTATGTATTTAGCGGGTAATTGGTATAAGTTAACAGCTAAAGAAGGAACATATGATGATAAAGATCCGATTGGAGTTTTAGATGTAACAATTCTTTCAAAGCAAGTTCTTGAGCCTATTTTTGATATTGTTGATTTAAGAACTTCAAAGAGGATTGATTTTGTGGGTGGAATTCGAGGTTTAGGTGAATTGGAAAAACGTGTTGACAACGGAGATATGAAGGTTGCATTTGCATTATATCCTGCATCATTACAACAATTAATAGATATTGCGGATACTGGTAATATAATGCCTCCAAAAACAACTTGGTTTGAACCTAAATTGCGTAGCGGTTTGGTAATTCATAAGTTAGATTAATAAACTTCGTTTTATACATTTAATTTAGTTAAACTTTATAAAAAATCAATTTTAAATTTAATGCAGTATTGTTAATTATCTTTTGCCTTAATATTTGATTGATTATCTAAAATGTTATAATTTAAAATTTAAAAATCAAACAAAGGAAATATTATGAAAAAACTACAAACAATAGTATTTGTGTTAATTACATTTTTAATGTGTAATTTGGCAATAAGTCAAACGGATGTTGAGAATACTGCAAAAGATATTCTTAAGGCTTATAAAGAAAAGGATGTAGCTTTATTGAAAAAGCATGCAAGTGGAGTAATCGTTTATGCAATTAATGACAACTTTTTTGATAGCAATGATGCTAAGCCGGCTGTAGAAAAAGCTACGGGATGGGATGGGAAAATAAAGGAAATTCGTTATGCATCTGAAAATATGATGGGTAAAGAAGTTGTTATGGCTTGTGTTTATTTTGGAGATAGTAATACTGGGAAATTAAATGTAGTACTATTAAGTAATCTTGATAATACTGAATGGAAAGCTTTTGCATTGGGTATCGATGAAGTTTCAAAGGAAGAATTTGAGAAAATGAGTCTTGAAATCCCTAAAAAAGGAGAAGAAAAGGCCGAAGCTAAAAAAGAAGCCGGTCATTCTGAGTTTTCAATTGAAATGGCAAGTGGAGATACTTTCCAGAAACCAACGACCGATAAACTTAAGGAGTTATTGAAAAGTTTAAACGATGATAATTTCTTTATAATATTAAACGGTAAGAGTGGATTTTTGCAAGCATCTACCTCTGAAAAAGGATACATAATCCAATATAGTGATGATAGTGGAATGTTTGAAGCTGAAGCCTATTTTACTGAAGCAATGATGATTGATATCTTTGTTGTGTATATTGATAAAGGTAATTGGAAAGAAAAAGCAAAATGGGTAGAAATGTAATACTAAGACTATAAATATATGTAAAGCGTAACTTTTTAGTTACGCTTTTTTTATACTATTACATTGCAATAAATTGATTTTTAATTGATACTAATCATTATTTTTCATAATTTTAATTAAACCTGAAAATAACTCAAAACTTACAAATTGTTTTATATTAAAACTCATTAATAAAACTACGAGTTATGGATAATAAAAAACTAGCATCAACAAATGTAACATTTGAATTTCTGTATAATTCAAAAGATTTTATGAATATTATCCTTAATAAAGTTCCTTGCTGTGTTATTTTGCTAAATAAGGATATGGAATTGCAAGCATTTAATGACCCCATTAAATCATTATTTATGGATAAGGAAGATGAACATTTACTCTATGTTCGTTGTGGTGAGGCAATAGGATGTGCATATACAATTGAAGAAATGAAAGATTGTGGAAAAACCAGTAAATGTGAATTTTGTGAGCTTAGAATAAAGGCAGTGGAAGCATATGTGGAACGTAAACCAATATACAAAAACAAAATCTCCAGAGAATTTTATAACGTTAAAGGAGAAAAGAAAATGAAGCATCTGAAATTTTCTGTTCTTCCATTTTATTTTCAGAATGATTACTATATTATTTTGATAATTGAAGATATAAGCTGTTTAATTGAACTTAATCAAAAACTTCTGGAAAATTAATATTTATAAACTTAATTTGATTATTTGCCTGTTCTTTTCACTTGTAGGCTTTTGAACTAGTTTTTATTATAATAAATAAACATATTTAAATACATAGTATGATTCATAAAATATAATTACTATTTTAGCTATACAAATTCAATAATCGAAAATTTAAATCAACTATTAACCAAAACGTACTAAAATGAGAAGAGTATTAATAATGACATTATTATTATTTGTTGTAGGAACTACTGTATTTGCGCAAGGATTTCAACCAACAGAAAGTAAAGCAGTGGTTTATTTTGTTCGTGTAACTAAATATGGTAAACCTACTGCATTTGAATTTTTTCATAATGATAAATATATTGGGGCGTTTAAAGGCGGCCAGTATATGCGTTATGAATGTGATCCTGGTGAACAATTATTCTGGGCATCATCAGAAAATAAAGAATTTTTAACTGCAGAATTGGAAGCAGGTAAAATGTATGTAGCAGTTGTTGATGTTATAATGGGCGCATGGAAAGCAAGAGTAGGGCTGAGCCCCTTAGATAATGGAGATGCAGAAACACTCGAAAGAGTTAAAAAATTAGTCAATAAAGTTGCTCCAACAGTCACTCCAGAGAAGAAAGTGGAGAAAATGAATCAAAAGCTTGAAAAGTTTATTGCAGAAAAGCTTGAAATGTATGAAAGTACATGGAAGAGTGAAAAAAACTTTAAGCATTTATCTAAAGATCCTAATAATGATAATTGTCTGAATAATAATGAAGTGCTGGCAATTTTTGAAGATTCCAGGGAGATACTTTGG
>DAOVYZ010000150.1 GCA_030635365.1 Bacteroidales bacterium | reverse complement strand
ATTATGTGAATCATTCATAACCCAACCAACTATTCTTGCTGATTGTGCAGATCCTAAATATTTAGCAATTGCTCCATAACTAGTGACTCTGCCAAATGGTACCAGGCGAGCAACCATATACACCTGATCGAAAAAACCTGTTTTATTTTTTGTCTTCGGGTTCTTCAAGATAAATGTTTTTATTTAATTTAAACTTTAAATAATGTATTGGTTTACCTTGAGCAAGGAATTGTTGTTCATAAAATGTCTTTATTGACAGAATATCATCAATTTTCCCTGATTTATATAGATTGTCTGTATCAACAATTAGTTCTAATTTATTTAGTTCAATAAGTTTTTTCGTATAAGAGTATAATCCGGCATTATCGGTTTTTAAGTTTATAATTCCATCCTTATGAATAATTTTTTGATAGTACCCTAAAAACCTGGCTGACGTGAGTCTTTTGTAATATTTCTTTGGTTGCGGGTCAGGGAAAGTTATCCAAATCTCAGAAATTTCTTCATCTTCAAAAAAAGAATTGATTAAATCTATTCTTGTTCTTAAGAATCCAATGTTTTTCATTTTCTCTTCATGTGCTGTTTTTGCACCTCTCCACATTCTTGCTCCTTTAATATCTATTCCAATAAAATTTCTAGTTTGATTTTGCTTAGCTAATCCAACAGTATATTCTCCTTTACCACACCCTAGTTCTAAAACCAATGGGTTATTATTCCCAAAGAATTCTTTACTCCAGATTCCTTTTAATTTGTAACTTTTGTTAAAAATTTCATCAAACGAAGGTTGCATAACATGATTAAAGGTTTCTATCTCGGCAAACCTTTGTAACTTTTTCTTTCCCACTTTATATGATTAATATATACTTAGCGAGTCTCAACTTTTTCAATTCTTAAACCTATATCTGAGATATATTCTAAATTATCCACTCTCATTGCTTGAATATATTCAAAAATATATGTTCCTGATACAGGGAAACGAATATTTTTTTTATAAATAAACTGATTGTCATAAATATCTCCCCATCCACTACCTGTCCATTTACCTCTTTCATCTGACAGGTAACATTCAAAAGTATCACGAAGACTATTTCCGGTAGGTGATGTAGTATTTATAAAAAGAAATAAGTTTTGCATTTTGTAACGAGAAGTATTTCGAACATTGATGTAAATATTATGGGGATTAATAGTGTCCTGAACATCTACCTCAAATCTAATAATAGAATCCTTATGCCATGAGAAATCTGAAATATCAATATTGTTTTCAAATATTTGATTAGGATCACAAGAAAACAAGGATATTATAATACAGGCAAACAGGATATTTTTAAATATTCTATTTATTCTCATTCCTGGGTTTTTTACGTTTGATATTTCTTTTCTTTTTTCGTTTACCTTTTTGTTCATCAAAACGTGTTAAACTTTCTTGTCCGATTACATTTTTAAAATCTAATGATCCATCTTCTAAACCACTTGAAGTATCTATTAATGAATCAACCTTAATTCCTTTTTTGTTAAGTTCAATAATTTCATTTACTCTAAAAACCGGTACCGGAGTGAAATTGACAAGGTTTACAGGGTCAAAAGTATACCACATTATATTACGAAAAATATCGGTCTTATTATGATATGCTTGTCCTGTTTTTGTTTCCAATATAATTTCCTTTGAAGGAAAATCCTTTTGGGCATCTACATAACAATCAAGTTCATAGTTTAAACAACACTTTAATTTCCCACATTGTCCTGCCAGTTTTTGCGGATTAAGAGAAATTTCCTGATAGCGGGCTGAGTTAGTTGTAACCGAAACAAAATTGGTTATCCACGACGAACAACATAATTCCCTGCCACAAGAACCAATTCCTCCAATCCTCCCGGCCTCTTGTCTCGCCCCAATTTGACGCATCTCAATACGGATTTTAAATTTTTCTGCTAAGACTTTAATCAATTCTCTAAAATCAACTCTTTCATCAGCTATATAATAAAATATTGCCTTTGTTTTATCTCCCTGATACTCAACATCCCCAATTTTCATATCGAGGTTAAGTTCGGAAGCAATTTTTCGAGTTTCAAGCATCGTTGGATGTTCTAAAGCAGCAGCATCATACCATTTTTCTAAATCGGCAGGTTTTGCTTTACGGTAAACTTTTTTAAACTCATGTTCAGATATAGATACTCCTTGCTTTTTTAGTTGAAAGTATACCAGCTCTCCTGTTAACGAAACTATACCAATATCATGGCCTGGAGATGCTTCAACAGCTACAATATCACCCTTTTTGAGTCGTAAAGAATTAGCATTTAAAAAAAATTCTTTACGCGTGTTTTTAAAACTGACTTCTATAATATCAACTTTTAGAGTTGGATCCGGAATACTGCCTAACCAGTCAAAAGTTTCCAGTTTACTGCACTTTTCACGCTTTGGACAGCTACAGGATGTTATATCTTTAACAGGATTATCGCCTGTATTTTCTTTTTCATTATTATCCATAAATCACTTCATTATTCTCTTCATAATCATTCCCAATATTCTCTCTTAAAAAGAGATTGTATTAATTAACAAAAGTAATGAAAATTACTTTTTTAGCAATTTAATAATTTTTAAAGCTAAGTCCAGAAATACAATTTTGTTATAAGCATTCATTCCAATATCTGAATAAGCCTGGTTTATAGCTTCATATATTTGATTTGTATTTTCTTTATTTATAAACTGCGAAAACTTTTCCGAGAAATTAAATTCTTCTTGTGTTAAATATACAATTTCTTTTTTATTAATATTTAGCATAAAGTTCTCACGGATAAGCCTTAATGCGTATATTAGAAAGTTCTTTTGCTTCTCTCTTCCGATTCTTGCTATTTCATCGATCCAGTTAATTATTTCGATTATTTTTCGTTGATATGCTAAACGCATAAAAAAAACAAATTGATTAAAATTGTAATTATCTTCTTCTGATGAATTAATTAAATTCTGTGCTTCAAAATAATTCCCGTTTGAAAAAAGAACAATATCATTTGCTTTATCCGGAGATAATCCAAATCTATCACAAAGTGCTGTATGCATACTTTTCCCATCAATTTTTGGAATCTTTAAAAGTTGAGTTCTTGAAAGGATAGTTGGTAGAATTTGCTCAGAATTTTCAGAAACCAATAAAAATAGTGTTTTTGCCGGTGGCTCTTCTATTAATTTTAGAAGTTTATTTGCAGCAAAAGCATTCATAGTTTCAGGTAGCCAGATTATCATTATTTTGTATTCAGATTCAAAAGTTTTTAAGTTAAGTTTTTTAAGAATTTCATAACTTTCATTCTTACTTATAATGCCTTGTTTATTTTCAATGTCGATAATTTCGTACCATTTATTTTGATTGATATAAGGATTTTCAATTATTGTTTCGCGCCATTGACTTATATAATCATCACTTATAGGGTCTTTTTTTATACTTTTAGAAGTAGCAACAGGGTAAACAAAATGTAGATCGGGGTGGACAATTTTTTGATATTTTAGGCATGCCGGACAAACTCCACATGAATCATTTCCCTGCTTGTTTTCGCACGAAATGTATTGGGCATACGCAATTGCTAAAGCCAATTTTCCTGATCCCTCAGGCCCTAAAAATAGTTGAGCATGGCTAACACGATTTTCTTTTGTAGTATTTATTAATTTTTCTTTTATATTTTGATGGCCAATGACTTCTTTAAATTGCATACCTTAATTCAAGTTGAAATTTTTTATGAGCAACAAAGTTAAATAATAAGCAAAAATAACAATAAACTAATAAACAATTTACAATAGCAACCCAAATCATTATTTTATAAAAATATGTTGAAAGAATTTTATGATTAAATTGTTTTTAATAGTTGATTAACAGAGTAAAAAATATATTTTTGTCTTTAACATATTGTAAAAGTAACAAGGGATGTATTCTATTGACAATTATAACTTTTCAGGTAAAAGAATATTAATGCGCGTTGATTTCAATGTTCCATTAAATGAAAATCTTGAAATAACTGATGATACGAGAATTATTACAGCTATGCCAACTATTCAAAAAATACTTTCGGAAGGAGGGTCTGTAATTCTCTTAACGCATTTGGGTAGGCCAAAAGGGGAAAATAATGAAAGGATGTCGTTAAAAATTATACATCCTTATTTAGAAAAGGTACTCGGCCGGAAGGTAAAATTTGCCAACGATTGTATTGGAAGAAAAGCTAAGGATATCGCAAAAAATCTTAAGCCGGGAGAAATCCTTTTGCTTGAAAATCTCAGATTTTACAAACAAGAAACTAGTGCGGATGAAGGATTTGCAAGAAAACTGGCAAAGCTTGGAGATGCCTATGTTAATAATGCTTTTGGAACAGCCCATAGAGCTCATGCTTCAACCTGTACTATAGCAAAATACTTTCCTAAAAATAGTATGTTTGGATATTTGGTTGAAAGTGAAATAAATAATATTGACAAAATAATACATCAACCAATACATCCATTTACAGCTATTTTGGGTGGGTCAAAAGTTTCTACAAAAATTCATATTATTGAAGCTTTATTAGAGAAGGTTGACAATTTAATTATTGCAGGAGGTATAGCCTTCACATTTATAAAAGCAATGGGTGGTAAAATTGGAAATTCATTGGTAGAGGATGATTTCTTGGATTTTTCCAAGCATATCATTCAGAAAGCAGAAAAAAATAAAGTAAAGCTATTTTTACCAACCGATTGCATTATTGCCAATGAATTAAAAGATGATGCAAACATTGAACATTGTAATATTGGGAAAATCCCTGATGGATGGATGGGGCTCGATATTGGAATAAAATCGGCAAACCGCTTTGCTGAAGTTATAGAAAACTCAAAAAAGATATTATGGAATGGGCCTATCGGAGTGTTCGAAATGCTCAGTTTTTCGATGGGGACACTGAAGGTAGCCATGTCTGTTGCCAGGGCAACAGATAAGGGTGCATTTTCTTTGATAGGGGGAGGAGATTCTATTGCCGCTGTTAATAAATATAGCCTGGCCCATAAAATAAGTTTTATATCAACTGCAGGAGGTGCTTTACTGGAATATCTTGAAGGGAAGGAACTCCCAAGTATTAAAGCTATAAAACAAAACCTAACAATAGACAAATATAATTTTGAAGGTAAAAAGGTATTAATGCGCGTTGATTTTAATGTGCCTTTAAATGACAAAAGGGAAATTACAGATGCAACACGAATAATAACAGCCTTGCCTACAGTACGCAAAATTACTTCAGAAGGAGGTTCTGTAATTTTCATGACTCACTTGGGAAGGCCAAAGGGCAAATATGACGAAGCACTTTCTTTAAAACATATTTTGCCATTCTTATCAAAATCCTTAGATAAAGAAGTTAAATATGTAGAAAATAGTGTTGGCGATAAAGCAAAAAGAGCCGCAGCAAATTTAAAACCAGGAGAGTGTTTATTATTAGAAAATTTACGATTTCATAAAGAGGAAACAAGTGCTAATAAAAATTTTGCCAAGCAATTAGCCGAATTAGGGGATGTTTATGTTTTCAATGCCTTTGGAACAGCCCATAGGACTCATGCTTCAACATATACAATTGCCAAATTTTTTCCTAATAACAAAATGTTTGGATATTTGGTTGAAAGCGAAATCAATAATATTGATAAGGTGCTAAAACAGGCTGAAAAGCCTTTTACGGCTATTCTTGGAGGATCGAAAGTTTCGTCTAAAATCCATATTATATTGGCACTTTTAGAGAAAGTTGATAATTTAATTATAGGCGGAGGTATTGCTTTTACTTTTGCTAAAGCGAAAGGAGGGAATGTCGGTAATTCCCTGGTAGAGGATAAGTATATTGATGTAGCTAAACAAATTATAGAAAAAGCAAAAGAAAATGGAGTGAATCTTTATTTACCTTCAGATTGCATTATTGCTGATGAATTTAAAAATGATGCACATATAGAGCATTGTGAAATAGATCAAATAAAAGATAATTGGATTGGGTTAGACATTGGAATTAAAACAGCGAATGAATTTACAAAAGTGATTGAGAATTCATCTACAATACTATGGAATGGCCCAATAGGGGTTTTTGAAATGTCAAACTTTTCGATGGGTACTTTAAAAGTAGCTATGGCAGTTGCCCGTGCAACTGATAAGGGAGCTTTTTCATTAATAGGGGGAGGGGATTCTATTGCAGCCGTTAATAAATATAGCCTGGCATATAAAATTAGCTATATCTCTACAGCAGGCGGAGCTTTACTTGAATATATTGAAGGTAAAAAATTGCCTGCAATAAAAGCAATAACAGAAGATATATAAATTATAAACTCACTAAAATTTATAAGATTATACTCAATTCTCTACACGGGTTTATTGTATAATAATTTTTTAATTTAATTATAATAGGATTTAACTATATATTATGCTGTTTTAATTCCCTAATAATTTCTGATTAAGTTATTAAAACAAGCATGAAAGATTATAATTTTGCGAATGTAATCGCAAAATTATGCCTATATTTGCGATTACAAACGCAAAATTATTAATTATGGTAGAAAGAAGCCTTGAAATGAATATAATAAGCCGTTTAAATAAGGGCAAAGCAATAATTATATTAGGTGCACGGCAAACAGGAAAAACAACTCTGCTAAAAACACTTTTTAATAATAAGCAAGGTGTGCTATGGTTGAATGCTGATGAAATTGATGTGCAAAATTTATTTGAGCAATATTCCTCAACAAGATTTAGAAATTTATTTAGTAAGTTTAGTACAATTATTATTGATGAAGCTCAAAGAATAAAAAATATTGGATTAAAGCTAAAACTCATTATAGATGAAATACCTGACAAGCAATTATTAGCAACAGGGTCATCGGCTTTTGAATTATCTAATCAAATAAACGAACCTTTAACAGGCAGAAAGTGGGAATATTTTTTATTTCCTTTATCATTTTTGGAAATGTGTAAACATTCTGGTCTAATGGATGAACAACGGATGTTATCCCATAGACTTATATATGGTTATTATCCTGAAGTAGTAACATCAAAAGGAAACGAAAAGGACATTTTGAAGCAATTGACCGATAGTTATTTGTATAAAGACATATTAATGTGGAAAGATATAAAAAAACCGGAAAAATTAATAAAACTATTACAAGCATTAGCTCTTCAGGTTGGAAGTGAAGTCTCATATCATGAAATAGGGCAAACTATAGGTTTAGATAATGAAACTGTTGAGAAATACATTCAACTTCTTGAGCAAACTTTTGTTATTTTTAGATTAACTTCTCTGAGCCGTAATCTGCGAAGTGAATTGAAACGAAGCCGTAAGATTTATTTTTACGATAATGGGATACGTAATGCAATAATAGCGAACTTTAATCAGCCGGAACTAAGGCAGGATATTGGTGCCCTGTGGGAAAACTTTCTAATAAGCGAGCGAATAAAAAGTCAACATTATAATAATATTTGGGTTAATCGTTTTTTTTGGAGGACACATGGCCAACAGGAAATTGATTATATCGAGGAACGGGATGGAATAATATATGGATTTGAATTTAAGTGGAACCCTAAGAAACAGTTTCGTTTTTCTAAAACTTTTCTGAATGCATATCCTAATAGCAAAACTGAAGTTATTTCAAAAGAAAATTTTTATGACTTTTTAACAGAAGATTGAAGATTATTGGTTTAAAATTTGCTATGGCTGTTGTCTGGGCAACTGATAAAGGTGCTTTTTTGTGATCCATAAAAGCTATTACAGAGGACATTTAAAATATGGATTAATAAAAAGGTGCAGTGGGTAAATTCACTGCACCATATAATAATTAACCCTAATTTTAATCTATGAAGAAATAACCTAAAATTTAATACTTAGAGATAATTATTTTTTTCGTAAATAACATGTCTTTATTTTCGATTGACATGAAGTATATCCCTTCT
>DAOVYZ010000040.1 GCA_030635365.1 Bacteroidales bacterium | reverse complement strand
ATGGAGTTTGCGGTGCTTTTGGAACACTTGCTGTTGGTTTATTTGCTCAAAGTTCTTACGGAAATTCAAGCGGAGTTGGTGATGTTAACGGATTGTTTTTTGGCGGCGGATTAAGTTTATTTGTGACCCAGTTGATTGGGGTAATTAGTGTATTTGTTTGGGTTTTCGGAGCAGCTTTTGTGGTATTTAAAATTATGAAAATGACAGTTGGTTTAAGGGTATCTGAAGAAGAAGAGTTAAAAGGTCTTGATATTGGTGAGCACGGAATGGAATCGTATTCTGGATTTCAAGTGTTTACTACGCAATAAAAATATTGAAAAAAGGAGATTTCTTAACCCATTCAACCCATTTCATCTTCAACTTGCTCGAACAGTCCGTTTGTGTTCACCCGGACCAAACGGACTGTGAGTAGGTTCTAAAAAGGAGGTATTAAAATGAGACTAGTAATAGCAATGATTCAACCACATAAATTAACAGATGTAAAAAAAGCACTTTTTGATGCCGGAATACATAAAATGACTGTTACTAATGCATTAGGCTGCGGTCAGCAAAAAGGCTTTACAGAAACTTATCGTGGGGTAATTCATGAAGTGAATTTACTTAAAAAGGTGAAATTAGAAATAGCTATTAATGAAAAATATTTACAATCTACAATAGATGCCATTATAGCAGGAGCACGAACAGATAATATCGGAGATGGAAAGATCTTTGTCTTAGATATGCCAGAGTGCATAAGAATTAGAACCGGAGAAAAGGGAGCAAATGCAATAGGTTGATATCTAAATATTGTTTAATATTTTTTTCCATATCTTAAGAATTATACTTCAATTTGAGATAGGAGAAACCGAGAATAGAATTTACTATTAATGTGTAATATTTTGGTTAGTTTTTAATTAACTAATATTAGTATAGTAAAAATATGAAATTCGGGAGTTAAGAAATAATTAGTTATGGAAAATAGAGAATTAATAAATAATCTTAAAAAATTGAAAGAAAGTGGTGGATATACACTTTATGAATTATCAAAAAAACTTGACATTCAGATTGCAACTCTTGAGCGATGGTTTAAGACTGGAAGAATAAATCGTATGTATGCTAAATATATTAAAGATAAACTTTCTCTTTAATATGTAGAAATAAAAAATGAAACTATTTTTTGTAAATTTTTTATTCATTTGAATATGAACAAGAGATACAAGTCGTTGTAATATATAAAGTATAAATAATAAATTGTAAAGAAAACAGGAGGTGTGAAAAGGAAAATTTCAAGATTAGTGAGTTATTAATAATTAAAGAAATGATTTTAGTTAGGAGGGGATAATGAAAAAAAGTAGAGTATATTTATTAGTATTAATGTTGGTTTTTGGAGTATTCAGTTTAAATGTAAAGGCTCAAGACTATTTGATTACAGAAGATAATGAGGATATTAGTATTAGTGCAAGTGTAACATTTAATTCTCAATTTGTTTCAAGAGGGTTTTTGAGAGATACTGACCCTGTTATGCAAACAGGTGTGTCTGGAGTATATAAAGGGTTTAATGTGACTGTTTGGGGAAGTAATGATATGGGTAGTCGTGATTCAAGAAATTCGAATAGAGTTTTTTATATGGCTGATTATACTGCAAAATTTCAAGATATAAGTATAACAACTGGTATTGGTTATTATGATTATACTGGTGCTAGTGATAGAGGTAAAGAAGCTTATACTTCTATTAAAACAAATTTGTTTTTATCGCCGGCTTTGACAGTTTTTTATGGCTGGGGTGATAGTGCAGCAAATAATAATGGAGGAACATTATATAGTGTTCTTTCTTTAGGTCACAGTATTCCTTTGGGAGATAGCCCGGCAACTTTTGATTTGTCAGGTTATATTGCTCATAACAGGAAATATTATACAATCGGTGACAGTGGCGGAGACGCTCTTTTAACTTTAGGATTGACTTTACCTTTAACTGAAAATTTGACAGTTAAACCACATGCTAATTATGCTATACCTTTTGGTGATGTAGCTGATTCAGATGATGGTAATCAGGATAGTGAGTTTTATGGTGGAATTACTTTAGCTTTCAATTTCTAACTTTAATCTATGGAGGTCAAAATGAAGAAAAAGATATTAAGTTTAATGTTCTTAGTTGTGTTTGCAGTTAGTTTTGTTTCAATTCAATCAGGGTTTGCAAAAGATAAAGAACCTATTAAGGTAGGAATTTTACATTCATTAAGTGGAACAATGTCTATTAGTGAAGTTTCGGTTAAAGATGGGGAATTATTAGCTATTGAAGAAATTAATGCTAATGGGGGGGTTTTAGGTAGGAAAATAGTTCCGGTTATAGAAGATGGTGCTTCTGATTGGCCGACTTTTGCTGAAAAAGCCAAAAAATTAATTTTAAAAGATAAAGTTGATGTAGTATTTGGTTGCTGGACATCGGCTAGTCGTAAAGCAGTTCTTCCGGTATTTGAAAAATATGATCATTTATTATTTTATCCTGTTCAATATGAAGGACTTGAAGCCTCTAAAAATATAATTTACACTGGAGCAACAGCTAATCAGCAAATTATGCCTGGGGTCGAATGGCTTTTAAAAAATGGTTATAAAAAAATGTATTTGTTAGGTTCAGATTATGTTTTCCCGAGGACAGCAAATTTGATAGTTAAAGCTCAACTTAAAGCTGAAGGTGGAATATTAGTGGGTGAAGAATATACTCCTTTAGGTCACACTGAGTATAGCACCATAATTAATAAGATAAAGGCTGCTAAACCAGATGTAGTATTTAGTTCTTTAAATGGTGATAGCAATGTAGCTTTTTTTAAACAGTTAAGAGCCGCCGGAATTACAGCTGAACAAATACCAACAATGTCTGTAAGTATTGCAGAAGATGAAATCCGCGGTATTGGAGCTGAAAACCTTATCGGACATTTTGCTGTTTGGAATTATTTTATGAGCATGGATACCCCAAATAATAAACCTTTTGTAAAAAGATATAAAAAACGTTTTGGTCAAGATAGGGTAACTGATGATCCGATTGAGGCAAATTATTTTGGCGTTTATCTTTGGGCCAAAGCAGTAGAACAAGCAGGTACAACTGAATTAGATGCGGTGAGAGAATCTCTTAAAGGTTTGACTTTTGATGCACCGGAAGGTCTGGTTATGATTGATCCTACAAATAATCATACTTGGAAAGTTGTTCAGGTAGGAAAAGTTAATGCTGAAGGTCAATTTGATATTTTATACACTTCGGATAAATGGGTTAAACCTGATCCATATCCGCCATTAGTGTCTAATAAAGTAGTAATTGAACCAGGTAAAGTTGTAGAGATAAAGAAATAATCAAAGTAAATATCTATAGATAAGGGTCAGGTTTGGTCAGCTAATTTTAGCTAATCCAAACTTGGTCCTAATCAATAATTAAGGGAAAATAGATATGTCACCAGAAATTTTTATATCACAAATATTTAATGGTTTAAGCTTAAGTTCAATCTTATTGTTAGTGGGTTTGGGTTTAAGTATTACCTTTGGTATCATGGGGGTAATTAATTTTGCTCATGGCGAATTTTTAATGATTGGGGCTTATTCTGCATTTATTACTCAGTCTTTTTTTATTAAATATCTTAGTGCTGATTTATTAGGTTTTTATTTTTTTGTAGCTTTGCCGGTTTCTTTTATTATAGCTGCATTTATTGGATTTATCTTAGAGAAATTTCTGATACGTTTTTTATATGGCAGGACATACGAGACAATTTTAGCAACTTGGGGTGTAAGTTTGATATTACAGCAATTGGCTAGAAATATCTTTGGTGCTAATAATGTTGATGTTTCCAGTCCTACATGGCTTAGGGGAGGTATCACAATAAGTGAAGGTTTGCAGCTGCCGTATAATCGGCTTTTTATTTTGGCTATTAGCACAATTTGCATTATTGGAATGTATTGTTTTTTTTACCGAACAGCAAAGGGCAGAGTTATAAGAGCAGTAATGCAGAATCGTACGATGAGTGCTTGTCTAGGGGTGCCGACTTCCAAAGTTGATGCCTTTACTTTTGCTTTAGGTTCCGGATTGGCAGGTATTGCCGGTTGTGTAGTTAGTTTGTTGGGGTCAATCGGTCCATCAACTGGTCAAAATTATATTATAGATGCCTTTATGGTTGTTGTATTGGGAGGAGTAGGTAAAATTGTAGGAACTATTGCCGGGGCTTTAGCTATTGGTATTTCAAGTTCGCTTTTTGAATTTATTACTACTTCTAGTATGGGAAAGGTTATAGTCTTCTCTTTAATTATCGTTTTTTTACAATGGAAACCTCAAGGTATGTTTACTTTGAAAACCCGGAAACTTGATTAGAGGTTTAAATATTATAAGATTATTATGAAAAAAGAAAAACTTATTATAACAATTTTTTTACTTTTATTAGTAGCTCCAATTTTTTTAAGCGAGTTTCGTCTAAATTTACTGGGCAAGTATGTTTCTTTTGGAATAGCAGCATTAGCTATAGACCTTTTATGGGGTTATACCGGTATTTTAAGTTTAGGTCATGCTGTATTTTTTGGTTTAGGGGGATACTGTATGGGAGCTTATATTAAATTGCAAACTGAAACTTTGCCGGATTTTATGATGTGGTGCGGTATGACAGAACTACCTTGGTTTTGGAAACCGTTTCAATATTTTTGGTTTGCATTACCTATGGCTATAATTTTACCAATTTTTATATCATTGTTAATAGGTATTCCAACCTTTCGTGTGGGGATTAAAGGAGTATATTTTACTATTTTAACTCAAGCCTTAGCTTTAATATTTGTTACTTTTTTTATCGGACAACAATTATATACCGGAGGTACAAATGGTATTACAAATTTACAGAGTATTCTTGGATTTTCTCTTTCTGATACAAAAGTAATGCAAGTAATCTACTTAATAACTGTAGTAATACTAATTATATCATTTCTTTTTTGTCGATTTTTAGTTAAGAGCAATCTGGGGCGAACTTTAATAGCTATTCGTGATAGTGAAAATAGGTTGAAATTTTTAGGCTATAATCCAATGACTTATAAATTGTTTGTATTTGCTGTATCTGCCGGGTTAGCTGGGTTAGCTGGTGCACTTTTTGTTCCACAGGTAGGTATAATTTCACCTTCACTAATGGGTATTTTGCCTTCAGTAGAAATGGCAATATGGGTTGCAGTTGGAGGAAGAGGTAATTTGAAAGGAGCAATAATAGGGGCTATTGTTGTAAATTTTGCGAAAAGTTTTTTTAGTGAAACTTTTCCAGAAATATGGTTGTATTTTTTTGGTTTATTGTTTGTATTGGTTGTCCTTCTTTTTCCTAAAGGAATAATGGGAATTATAAATAATATGGTTAATAAATTAAAGATAATTAAAAAAAATAGGATTATTCATGCAAAAGCAGATTGTTGATTTACAAAATATAACGGTAGATTTTGATGGGTTTAAAGCTTTAAATAAGGTTAATTTAAGTATGAATAGGGGTGAGCTTAGGGTACTAATAGGTCCTAACGGTGCAGGTAAAAGTACTGTATTAGATGTTATTTCAGGGAAAGTTAAGCCAAAGTATGGGAAAGTTGTTTTTAAAGATAAAAATATTTGCGGCAAGTCTGAACATAGAATTGTCCGCCAGGGTATTAGCCGTAAATTCCAAACTCCAACGATATTCGGGAATTTAAAAGTTTATGAAAATATGGAATTATCCTTGCGCAGAAGAAAAGGAGTTTTTTCCTCGATGACTTTTAAGGTTAAAAGTTATGATAAAGATAAAATTCATTCAGTACTTAATCTTGTCGGTCTTAATGATAAAGTTGATATAAGAGCTGGTATTCTTTCTCATGGAGAGAAACAGTGGTTAGAACTTGGGATGAGTATTATACAGGAACCTTTGTTGTTATTGGTTGATGAACCGGTTGCCGGTATGACCGGTAAAGAAAGAGAAATGACCGGACAATTGCTTCAAAAAATATCTCAACAAAGTTCTGTTTTAGTCGTTGAACATGATATGGAATTTGTTCGGAGAATTGCAAAAAAAGTAACAGTTCTTCATGAAGGTATGATTTTGTGTGAAGGAACAATGGATGAAGTTCAAAATGATCCGATTGTTGTTAAAGTTTATTTAGGTCGAGGTGAAGAGGGATAAAAGTATATGTTAAAAATAGAAAATATAAACATTTTTTATGGAGAAACCCAAATTTTAAGAGATTTAAGTCTTGAAATACCTAAAGGAACAATTGTTGCTGTAATGGGAAGAAACGGAGTTGGAAAAACTACATTATTGAAGTCTATAATGGGTATACTTAAAGTTAATAGCGGTAAAATCTCATATAATGATCAAAATATTTCTAAAGATCCCATAGCTAAAAGGGCAAAATCCGGAATAGCTTATGTTCCTCAAGGCAGGGAAATATTCCCTTATCTTACAGTTGAAGAAAATTTGTTATTAGGGTTAGAGGCTAAAGTGAAGAAAACATATACCGTTCCTGACGGGATATTTGAATTGTTTCCGGCATTAAAGGGAATGTTGTCGAGGAAAGGTGGAAATTTGAGTGGTGGTCAACAGCAACAGCTGGCTATAGCAAGAGCTTTGATTTCAGAACCGCAACTATTGTTATTAGACGAACCAACTGAAGGGATTCAGCCTTCAATTGTATTTGAAATTGAAAATACTATAAGATTTATTAAAGAACAAGGAAATATTTCCGTATTACTTGTAGAACAATATGTTGATTTTGCCTTAAGGTTAGCAGACACTTATTCTGTTATAGAGAAAGGTTCAGTAGTTTTCAGTGGGAGCACAAAAGGAATAAGTAAGGAAATAATCAACAATCATTTAGCTGTGTAATTTTAAGGAGGTGTATTTCATATGAAAATGATTCAAGCTATTGTTAGACCGGAAAAACTAAAAAATATAGAAGAGGCTCTTAAAGAAGAAGGGTTTTGTTCTTTAACTGAAGTTAGTGTTCGAGGTCGGGGAAAACAGAAAGGTATAGTAATTGGGGATATGGTTTATGACAAGTTGCCGAAAGAATTATTAATGATTACTTGTAAGGATGAAGATGTAAAAATTATAGTGGATATAATTATAAAAACCTCTAGAACCGGCAATATTGGAGATGGAAAAATTTTCATTGTTGATGTAGTGGAAACGATAAATATTCGTACAGGAGAAACGGGAGAAGAAACTTTGTGATTTAATTTAGGAGGTGGGTTATGCATATTACACCAAGAGAAAAAGATAAGCTTCTTATGTATTTGGCTGGTCAAGTTGCGAATTCAAGAAAAGCTAAAGGATTAAAACTTAATTATATTGAGGCGCTGGCAATAATAAGTTCAGAAATTGTTGAAGCAGCCAGAGAGGGGAAAATTGTAGAACAAGTACAAAAGGATGCAGTAACATATCTTAAAAAAGAAGATGTTATGGAGGGAGTTCCTGAAATGATAGAGAGTGTTCAAGTGGAAGCTACATTCTGTGATGGGACAAAATTAGTTACGGTATTAAATCCTATAAATTAAAGAGGAGGGTTCGATGGTACCCGGAGAATATATATTAAAAGATAAAGAAATAGAATTAAATTCTGGTAGAGAATCAATAAGCTTGGAAGTAAAAAATACAAGTAATCGGCCGGTTCAAATAGGCTCACATTTTCATTTTTTTGAAGTTAATAAGGCTTTAGTCTTTGATCGTAAAAAAGCCTTTGGTAAAAAATTAGATATAGCTTCCGGGGCAGCTGTAAGATTTGAACCTGGGGAAGAAAAACGAGTTTCTTTGGTTTTTTTTGGAGGGAAAAGATTAGTTTATGGATTGAATGGTTTAGTTAATGGAAGTACTCTCACGGATAAGAAATTAAGTGAAGCAGTTTTAAAAGCTCAAAAAGAAAATTTTAAGGAGGTGTAATATGTCAATAAAATTTAATAGGCAAGATTATGCCCATATCTATGGACCCACCATAGGTGATAAGGTTAGACTAGCGGATACAAATTTAAAATTAGAGGTAGAAAAAGATTATACGGTTTATGGCGATGAATGTAAATTCGGAGCTGGAAAAGTAATTCGGGACGGGATGGGGCAAAGTTCCGGAGCAATGGATAAAGAAGGTACTTTGGATCTTCTCATCAGTAATGCTTTAATTGTCGATTATTGGGGGATTGTTAAAGCTGATATTGGTATTAAAGACGGGATAATCGTCGGGATAGGCAAAGCCGGAAATCCTGACATTATGGATGGAGTTGATAAAAATATGGTGGTGGGTGCATGCACTGAAGTTATTGCCGGTGAAGGCCTTATTGTTACAGCCGGAGGTGTAGATTCTCATGTGCATTTCATATCTCCGCAGATTATAGAGGAATCATTATTCTCGGGTATAACCACTATGATTGGTGGTGGTACAGGTCCGGCTACTGGAAGTTTTGCAACTACAGCTACTCCGGGTAAATGGCATATTGAAAGGATGTTGGAATCTATTGAAGCTTTTCCTATGAATATAGGGATATGCGGTAAAGGAAATTCTTCGAGTCCTATGCCGTTAAAAGAACAGATTGATGCAGGTATAATAGGGTTTAAGCTTCATGAGGATTGGGGTTCAACACCGGCTGTTATTAATAATTGTTTAGACATAGCTGATAGTTATGATGTGCAAGTATGTCTTCATACTGATACACCTAATGAAGCCGGTTTTGTTGAAAATACTATAGAAGCAATAGATGGTAGGACTATTCATTGTTATCATGTAGAAGGTGCCGGGGGAGGACATGCACCTGATACATTGAAATTATGTAGTGCTCCAAATATTATACCTTCCTCAACTACACCGACATTACCTTATACTCGTAATACTATTGACGAACATTTGCATATGCTTATGGTTTGTCACCATCTTGACCCGAAGATTAAGGAAGATGTGGCTTTTGCTTCGTCTCGTATACGGGGTAATACTATTGCAGCAGAAGATATTCTTCATGATTTAGGGGCAATACCAATTATTAATTCAGATGCTCAAGCTATGGGCAGGACAGCTGAAGTAATAATTAGGACTTGGCAGTTAGCTGATAAGATGAAAAATCAGAGAGGTCGGCTTAAAGATGATAATGCAGGAAATGATAATTGCCGTATCAAACGATATGTTGCAAAATATACAATTAATCCGGCAATAACTCATGGTATTTCTTCTTATATCGGATCGATAGAAAAAGGAAAATTCGCGGATATTTGCCTTTGGAAACCGGCTTTTTTTGGAGTTAAACCCGAGATGGTGTTAAAAGGCGGTATTATTACTTATGCTTCAATGGGTGAAGCAAATGGATCTATTCCTACGGTTCAACCTATAATGGGTAAGTATATGTTTGGAGGTTTTGGAAAATCTATATCAAAATCCAGTATAACTTTTGTTTCCCATAAGGCTTATGGTGATAATATTGCTAAAAAATTAGGAATAAGAAAAAGAGTTTTACCAGTTAAAAATTGCAGACATATTAGTAAAAAAGATATGATTCATAATAGTCTAGTTCCTAATATAGAAATAGATTATAAAAATTATGAAGTAAGAGCTGACGGGGAACTATTAAGTTGTGAACCGGCAAATAAGCTGCCGATGACTCAAAGATATTTTTTGTTTTAAAAAAAATATAAAATTTATTTTATTGAATTTGGGTACCAAGAATAGTTTAAATATACATAGTTTTATAAGGCACAGCGCTGTGCTATAAAAAAATAACAAAGGTGTTCAAAAGTAGAAAACTGTTTGTGGACACCTTTTTTTATTATTTGATAAAAAAAATAGTTTTTTTTGTTTAATTACGAGTTATGTTTTTATTGACTTATTTTTATTCAATAAAAAACATTACATTTATCAAAATCTTTATTATGTTCGAATCAGGCTTTAAAAATGGAAAATATGCTTGGGGTCTGCAATTTCATCCTGAGATTACTTATGAAATGCTGTTATCCTGGTTGGATTTTTATAGAATTGATTTAGATGATATGATTAAGAAGAACATATTACTTGGATATTTCGAGAAAAGGGTTAAATATGATTATTTTGCTAAAAAAATATATTATAACTTTGCCTGTGCGATAGATCAAAGGAGTAAATTTTAAGTTTAAATAAAAATATGTATTTTAAAAGGTTACCAAAACATTGCTAATTTTACTTAATTTATAGAGCAGACAATGTTGTGTTGCTTGAAATTCCAATAAAAAGGACAAAGGTGTTCAAAACAGAAAATTGTTTTTGAATGCCTTTTTTTTTGTTATTGTTTTTTTGAAAAAGCTTGGTATTTTCGTGTATTTGATATAAAATTGTAAAGTGTATATGTAGATGTTATGGGATTTAAAGGAGGAAAATAATGAAAAAGATTACAAAATGCTTTGGTGAATTAACTTTCAATAAAAATGTGATGCAGCAAAAATTAAACAAAGACGTTTATTTGAAATTATTGGCGACTATCGATGGAGGAGAACCGTTAGATCAATCGATTGCCGGGGATGTCGCGCACGCAATGAAAGAATGGGCAATCGAAAACGGGGCTACGCATTTTACTCATTGGTTTCAACCTCAGAGAGGCGGAACAGCTGAAAAACATGACGCATTCATATCTTATGATGAGTCTGGTGAAATTATTGAACGTTTTTCTGCTAAACAGTTAATCCAGTCTGAACCGGATGCGTCTTCTTTTCCTTCAGGAGGTATACGCTCGACTTTTGAAGCGAGAGGTTATACAGCTTGGGATCCCAATTCTCCAGCATTTTTAGCTGAAGCAGGAAATACTAAAACTTTTGTTATCCCTTCTGTATTTTTGTCTTGGACCGGTGAAGTCCTTGATATCAAAACCCCTTTTTTAAGGTCTTTAAAAGCTTTAAATGAGAGTGCTATACGACTTCAAACTATATTAGGAAACAAAAAAGTAAAAAGAATTAAGGTTTTTGGCGGACCGGAACAGGAATATTTTTTATTTTCAAAAGAATTATATCAAACCCGGCCGGATTTAGAGGTTTGCGGACGAACTTTATTCGGAGCTCCACCAGCAAAAGGGCAGCAAATGGAAGACCATTATTTTGGGGCAATAAATGATAATGTTATTCAGTTTATGGAAGACTTTGATAGAGAGTTATACCGTAGAAGTATACCATCAAAAACTAGGCATAATGAAGTTTCGCCTAATCAGTTCGAAATCGCGCCGTTATATGAGGAAGCTAATCTTGCTATTGACCATAATTTGCAATTAATGGATATTTTGAAGAAAGTCGCGGATAAACATGGTATGGTGGCTGTACTTCATGAGAAACCACTTGCCGGTGTTAATGGTTCAGGTAAACATTTTAATTGGTCTATAGGTGATAATACAGGGGCAAATTATTTTGAACCTTCAGAGTCTCCTCATAACAATATAATTTTTTTATTGACTTTAGGTGCAATATTAGTTGGAGTCAGTGAATATGGCGGTCTCTTAAGAGCATCTGTTGCTGATGCTGGGAATGATCATCGTTTGGGAGCTAATGAAGCTCCTCCGGCAATTATTTCTGTGTATCTAGGAGAATATCTTGATCGATTATTAAATGATATTGCCGGGTCAGGAAAGTTAACAGAAAAGAAAATTTCAGATATTTACCTTGGATTAAAAAATTTACCCAAAGTTGATAAAGATACTTCTGATAGAAATAGAACTTCACCGTTAGCTTTTACTGGCAATAAATTTGAGTTTAGAGCTGTTGGTTCTTCACATAATTGTTCGGAAGCAGCAACCTTACTTAATATGATTCTAGCCTATGGTTATAATGAGGTTGCAGAAAAGATTGCGGCGAATAAAACAAAAGCCAGTATAAAAGAAAAAGCAATATTAGCTCTTGAAGGAATAATTAAAAAGACAAAAAAAGTAAGATT
>DAOVYZ010000290.1 GCA_030635365.1 Bacteroidales bacterium | reverse complement strand
CTGCTAATTGGAATAAATATGTTACCTGGACTCTGTCAGAATCTTTTCATGCTTTTGAGTGGTGGCCTTGTAAACAAGTTTTATCGGACAAAATTGATTCTACTCATATTTACCTAACCTGTGATTCAAATTGTAAAGCGGGATCGAATGGATTATTAAAAAGAACTATTAACTTACCCTATAATAAAAAAAGATATGAATGGAAAAGTCACTATCCTATAAACTATTACCTTATTTCATTTGCAGTATCTGAATATCATGACTATTCAATTTATGCATACCCCGAAAATGGTGACTCTGTTCTAATTCAAAATTTTATTTACAATACCAATGGATGTTTACCCTATTATAAGCCTGGAATAGATAACACCGCAGAGCTTATCGAGTTGTTCAGTGAGAAATTTGGATTATACCCCTTTGCCAATGAAAAATACGGGCATTGTTTAACCGAATTAGGTGGTGGCATGGAACATCAAACTATGACTACTATAGGCAATTTTAGTTATCTCCTTGTTGCACATGAACTAGGGCATATGTGGTTTGGCGATTATGTAACCTGTGCCAGCTGGCAAGATATATGGATTAATGAAGGTTTCGCTTCCTATACTGAATATGTTGCTTTGGAAAATCTTGTTTCTTTACAAGATGCTAAGGGCCTAATGAGTTATGCTCACTCTTTAGCCCTGGAAGAACCCCAGGGAAGTGTTTATATTCCTTTTGATGATGCTTTTGATGAATCTCGTATTTTTAATTATGCATTATCATATGAAAAAGGATCTGCAATATTACATATGATCCGGCACGAAATTAATAATGATGAATTATTCTTCTCTATAATAAGAGACTATCTACAGCAATTTGCAGATAGCGTTGCCACAGGTGATGATTTTAAAAATACTCTTGAATTAAAAACAGGTGATGATTTTGACCCTTTTTTTAATCAATGGTATTATGGAAAAGGGTTCCCTCGTTTTGATATCGAATATGCTCAATTAAGTGACACTTTAATTCTGCTTGTTAATGAATCAACTTCATCAGCAGAAACACCTTTATTTCAAGTCCATGTTGATTATAAAATAACTTATCCCCAAGGAGATACAACCGTAAGGTTTTATCAATCAAAGAATGTGGAAACATTTAATATTGCATTTAACAAAGAAATAACAGGAATAGAAGTTGATCCAGACAACTGGATGTTAAATGAACCCGGCTCAATTAAAAAATACAATAATAATCAACCTGTATTTAAAATTATTCCTAACCCTGCGAATGAAGAACTTACGTTAAATTTCAACTTTAGTTTAAACAATGAGGAGAAACAAATAGAATTTTTTGATATAAACGGGCAATTATTATATACATTCAAAACCAGAAAAAATACTGTTCCTATCAATTTAAGTAGTTTAAAAAATGGAATGTATATAATCAAATCTAAAACTCAGGATAACTCATATACACAAAAATTTATTAAACAATAATTTATTAAATTCGTATAGGAATCTAAACAAAGCTTTTTATATACTTATTATAATATTAACCTTATAAAACAGGAGGTATTTCATATGAAAAATAAATTTATATGCCCCCGTTGTAAAGGCTACTTAAATGTTAGCGATCATATTGTTTTAACTGCTATTTGTAGTAGTAGTAAAAATGCGGGCTTGGTTTTCTTAAATCAGGAAATTGGTAATTATTCTGTTGAAACTAATCCAAATTTTAATGTTAAAGAAGGTGAAAAATACGAATTCTCCTGTCCTATCTGCCATGAAAAACTAGCTACCGACATTCATGATAATCTTTCGAGAATTATTATGGTAGATAATAAAGACAAAAGTTACGAAATATTGTTCAGCAAAATTGTTGGTGAAAAAAGCACTTACAAAATTATTGGTGAATCAGTAGAAATCTTTGGAGATCATCATTCTAATTATATTGATTTTATAAATCTAAGTATTAATAAATAAAGATATAATGAATATCCGTATGAATGCCCAAAAATTATATAACCACTATGTACACAAATAAGGCAAAAGCCTGCCTTTGCCTTATTTGTGAGTGTGGTTACATATGCGGATAATCGTAAAGATTTTATAACTGTTGCTTTTTGAGATAATAATTATTTAGACTTCTTGTATCGGCTTAAATCCATTCCCAAGCACTTCGCTGGCATTAATAACTGTCATAAATGCATTCGGGTCAATATCTTTTATAAAATCCTGTAAAATAGTTTGTTCTCTTCTGTTTACATTTGTAAAAATTATTTTTTTATCTAAGCCTTTATGCATTCCAATACCATTAATTACAGTTCCTCCTCTGTTCAGGTCAACTATTATTTTATCTTTTATTTCATCGTACCGGTCCGAAATTATAAATAGCACTTTATCATAACTAATACCCTGCAAGGTCGCATCAATGACTTTTCCGGTAATATATATAACAATCCATGAATAGAGTGGTATTTTCCAATCTTTAAACACTAATAACCCAAATAACACAATAACAGAATCAACTGCAATTAGCAATAAACCCAAAGACATTTTAGTATACTTTACGGCAATCATTGCAATTATATCCGATCCTCCTGAAGTTGCTTTTGATTTAAAAATCAAGCCTAAGCCAAATCCTATTAAAACACCCCCAAAAACACATGATAATAAAACATCATCAACCAATACTCCATCAAAATTTTCATCTAAGAAATCAATAAATATAGAAGATAACACGAACCCCACTATTGTTTTAACTCCAAATCTGGATCCTAAAATTTTTATCCCCAATATAGTTAATGGAATATTAAGCATCAAACCAACAATACCAATTCCCAGTCCATCTTTAAAAAATGGTTCTTTAAAAAATGGTATTTTAATTCCATTGCCCATTACCTCAGCTGTTAAGTTTTTAACCACAATACCAATTCCATAAACACCTCCCGGAACAATTTTGTGTGGGTCAATAAAATAAACAAACCCCATAGCAAGAATAAAAGAGCCCAATATTATTAACGAATAACTATAAAACCATTCCTTGGAAAGAAATTTTTCTTTTGTTATAAATGTCATAATTAAAAATATTTAAGCTTAATAAATGCTTCAAAAACAATTACAAAATTATGTTATTTATGCTAATTTAAAGAAGGTTTCTTAATATATAAACATAAAAAAACAAGGAGCAAAACCCCTTGTTAATAAAATATATTTTAAATGTGATTTTTTATCCCCCTGTGGCACTAAATGTACCATAGCGACTAAGGTCTGTTCTCGGATTAACAACCATTACAGGTATTTTTGCATTATTCGCAATAATATATTGTTCTTGTGCTCCAAGAACATAATCTGTTAATCCAATTCCTTTAGTTGTCATAATTAAGATCATATCGGCATCCACTTTCTGGGCAAATGCGATTGATTCTTCAGCAGAATTGCTACCTTCAATTTTATTCAGTTCATAAACACAATCATATTTGTCCAGTATTTTTTCAGCAAAATGAACATTCCCCATTAACTTTGCATTTAAAGACTTATCTTTTATTGTAGGAATAATGATATTTATTTTTACTCCAAAATATTTTACCAAAAACAATGCCCACTGTAATTTTTGTTTTGCTTCACTTCTATAATCAAGCGGGAATACGATATCCTTAAAAGTATCCTTTTTTGTTGGTGGATCTTGAATTACAATAAAAGGAATTTTTGATCCAACTATAACTTTTAGTGCATAACTCCCTGTAAACTTTTGCATTCCTTTTATACCATGCGTTCCCATAATTACCATACTCACATCATTTTCAGAAGCATAGTCTGATATAACATTAAATAAGTTTCCTTCAAGAACTAATGGTACTAACTTTTCTCCATATTTAGCAGAAAATTTTTCAATATCTTTATTTAGTTCAGCAAGAGCCTCATCGTCTTTTTTTAGTGATTTTACAACATGAATCAAAGTAATTTGATTATTTAATTTTTTAGCAACTATCAAAGCATGCTGTAATGCTGCTTCTGCAACTTCTGTAAAGTCCCAGGGAACTAATAATATGTCTTTTTCCATAATTACATAAAGTTTACACCAAATCTTTAAAACAAAATTTAGAATTTGAAAATTTAAACAAAACTTAAGTCATTTGCAAAACTTTTATTTAAATAATTCAATACTTGTAAATATTCTTTACTATATAATCACATTATATAAGGTTTTTTGTTTAAGAACATACATATTAATTTGAATTATTTCTTCATCAATAGTAATTTCACCTTTTTTAACATAAAATATTTATTGTTTTATCAATAATTTTCTTTCTTTTGTTAGTCTATTTTGAATAGAATTACATTTTACGCCATATTATAACATGATATTTGATTAATATAAATTACTTGTTTAATTTTTATAACAAATAATTATATTAACAATAAAAACGGCCTAAATCACAAATTATTTAATCTTACATGTTATGCCAATCATTACAAAATTAAACAACGTTCTATTAAAGAGACATATGTCTTTGACTGAATTATCCGAAAAAGTTGATATTACAATTGCTAATCTTTCTATATTAAAAAATGGTAAAGCTAAAGCCATACGTTTTTCAACTCTTGAAGCCATCTGCAAGGAACTTAAATGTAAACCCGGAGATATCCTTGATTATAAAACCATTATTGTATAATTATAAATAATTTTTAAGCAAACTACTATGAAATTAAAAAAAGTGTTAACCTTATTTTTACTATTTGCATTAACGTTTACTGCGTTTTCACAAGCAAATAAAATTGAATTTGTAGAATATAACCTTGACAATGGTTTGCACGTCATTCTGCATCAGGATAACAGTTATCCTTTGGTTGCTGTTACTTTAACCTACCACGTAGGATCAAAAAATGAAAGACCAGACAGAACCGGTTTTGCACATTTTTTTGAACACCTCATGTTTGAAGGATCAAAAAATATTGAAAGGGGTGAATACTCCAAAATTGTTGATAATGCAGGAGGTACTCTAAATGCAAATACGACATGGGACAGAACGTATTTTTATGAAATCCTTCCATCAAATCAACTTGAATTAGGTTTATGGTTAGAGGCTGAAAGAATGCTTCATTTGAAAGTGGATTCTATTGGTGTAGCCACACAAAAAAAGGTTGTAACTGAAGAAATCAAGGAAAGGGAAGAAAATCAACCTTATAT
>DAOVYZ010000335.1 GCA_030635365.1 Bacteroidales bacterium | reverse complement strand
TTATGGCATTTGTTGAAGGTAAGCTTGCAGGTTTTTGTTACATAGAAACCTGGGATCATGGAAGATATATTGCTAATTCAGGTTTAATTGTAGATGAAAATTATAGGGGAAAAGGTATAGCAAAAGAAATAAAACGAGCAGTATTTGAATTTTCAAGAGAAAAATATCCAAATGCAAAAATGTTTGGGCTAACAACAAGTTTAGCTGTAATGAAAATAAATTCGGCATTAGGTTATGTTCCCGTAACATTTTCTGAATTAACTACAGATAATCTATTTTGGAAAGGGTGTGAAACATGCAAATATTACGATATTCTTGTGAGAACAAAAAGAAAAACATGTTTATGTACAGCCATGGTTTTCGACTCTGAAAAAAATAATAGAAATAAAAAAGTAATTTCAGGATGAAAAGGGTTGTATTGGCATATAGTGGAGGTTTAGATACCAGTTTTTGCATAAAATATCTTTCAGAAGAAAGAGATATGGAGGTTTATTCTGTAATAGTTAATACCGGAGGATTTAATGAAAGAGAATTAAAAGATCTAGAGAAGAAAGCATATGATCTTGGTGTAACAATGCATAAAGCAATAGATATTACAGAGAAATACTATTCTAAATGTGTTAAATTCCTTGTATATGGTAACATCTTAAAGAATAATACTTATCCATTATCGGTAAGTTCTGAAAGAACATTTCAGGCAATTGCCATAGCTAATTATGCGAAGGAGATAAAGGCAGATTGTATTGCGCATGGTAGTACCGGAGCGGGTAATGATCAGGTACGTTTTGATTACATTTTTAACATACTTGTTCCTGCAATTGAAGTTATCACTCCTATAAGAGATTTATTACTTAGCAGGGAGCAGGAGATTGATTATTTGAAGAAGAAAGGAGTTAACGATAATTGGGAAAAATCAACATACTCTATAAACAAGGGTTTATGGGGAACAAGTATAGGTGGTAAAGAAACATTAACATCGGATAAAGGGCTTCCTGATGAAGCTTATCTTAATAAACTTAAAAATCAGAAACAACAAAAAATTACTCTTGGTTTTGAACAGGGCAAAATTAACAGTTTAAATGGCGAAGTATATAAAAATAAAGTCAATCTAATTAAGGAAATTGATAAAATAGCATCATCATTTGCGATTGGCCGTGATATACATGTTGGCGATACTATTTTAGGAACGAAGGGTAGGGTTGCTTTTGAAGCGGCAGCACCGTTAGTAATTATAAAGGCTCACCATGCTCTGGAGAAACATACGCTTACAAAATGGCAGTTACATTGGAAAGAACAGCTTGCTAATTGGTATGGAATGTTTATGCACGAATCATTGTATTTAGAACCAGTGATGCGAAATATAGAAAAGTTTCTTATCGATACTCAAAAATCGGTAAATGGAGAAGTGATTATTAAACTGGCTCCATACAGATTTAATATTGAAGGAATTAATTCACCTAATGATCTTATGCAAAGTGAAGTATGTGAATATGGTGAAATGAATAAAGCTTGGAAAGCTGACGATGTTAAGGGTTTTACAAAAATACTTGCAAATCCTTTAACTATCTACGGTAACGTAAATAAAATGGAATTTTAATGAATTATACAGAAAAAGATATAGATACTTTAGGTTTGTTGAGCCAGTTGGTTTCAATACCATCTGTTAGTGGAGAAGAGAATGAAGTAGCTGATTTTTTCTTTGATTATGTAAAAACAAAGGGTTATAAACCAAATAGAAAAGGAAATAATATTTGGGTGAGAAATAAAAAATTCTCGTCTAAATTACCTACGGTTTTATTAAATAGTCACTTAGATACTGTGAAGCCTTGTGAAGGTTGGACTATAGACCCATTTGTTCCTATGATAAAAGATAACAGATTGTATGGGCTGGGTAGTAATGATGCGAGTTTATCTTTATCATGCTTATTTTCTGTCTTCCACATCTATAACATGAATAATGTTTTAGGTTTAAATTTAATCCTTTCTGCAACAGCCGAAGAAGAAATTTCTGGTAAAAATGGAATACAGTCCATTTTATTCGATCTGGGAATTATTGAATTAGGAATTATTGGTGAGCCAACTGATATGAGGATGGCTGTTGCAGAAAAAGGATTAATAGTGTTAGATTGCTATTCGAATGGAAAAGCAAGCCATGCAGCTTATAATGGACAAGATAATGCAATCATAAATTGTTTAGAAGACCTGCAATGGTTTAATAATTATGAATTCGAGAATAAATCTCAAATGCTTGGGGATACCATGGCATCGGTTACACAAATAAATGCAGGGCAACAGCATAACGTAGTACCTGATAAATGCCATTTTGTGATTGATGTCAGGGTTAATGATAAATATTCTAATCAAGAGGTTGTTGATATCATTAAGAAATCTGTGAAATCAGAAGTAATTGAAAGATCATTACGATTAAATTCATCAACGATTTCTTTAGATCACCCTATAGTTAAAAAGGGTAGAGATATGGGATTAGATATTTTCGGGTCTTATACATTGTCAGACCAGGCACTTTTGGAATTCCCTACAATTAAATTGGGCCCGGGAGATTCTGCACGATCACATATTGCTGATGAGTATATTGAAATAGACGAAATAGAGGATGGAATAAACAAATATATAAAACTGTTAAACGGATTAAAGTTGATATAGAATGAAGCTTTGGGAAAAAGGGTATGCTTTAGATAAAAAAACAGAAGAGTTTACAATAGGTAATGATAGAATTATTGACCTGAAGCTTTCTAAATACGATATAATTGGTTCCTTGGCGCATATAAAAATGTTGTTTAAAATTAATATTCTAACACAAGCAGAATATAAAACATTACAAAAGGAACTTATTAGAATCTTTAAAGATGTTACATCACCTGATACCAATTTTCGTATTGAAACAGAAGATATTCATTCTCAGATTGAATTAATGCTAACAAAAAGCTTAGGTGATTTAGGGAAGAAAATACATACAGCTCGTTCTCGCAATGATCAGGTTTTAGTTGATATTTTTATGTTTTCAAGAGATAAGATTCATCAAATTGTAATTGAAACACAAAAACTGTTTGATCTTTTAATAGAGTTAAGTAATAAGTATGAAGATATAATGATGCCTGGATATACACACCTTCAGGTTGCTATGCCTTCTTCTTTTGGTTTGTGGTTTAGTGCATATGCCGAATGTTTGGTTGATGACATGATGGTTTTACAAATGGCTTATAGGATAGTCAATCAAAATCCATTAGGTTCAGCAGCAGGGTATGGTTCTTCAATTCCAATTGACAGGCGATTAACTACTGAGCTTTTAGGGTTTGATGAGCTGATTTACAGTTCTGTTAAAACTCAATTGGGAAGATCTAAAGTTGAAGAAACATTAGCATTCGCTTTATCATCAGTAGCGTCAACAATGTCAAAATTAGCATCTGACATATGTTTGTTCATGAGTCAAAATTTTGGATTTGTAAGTTTTCCTGATGAATTAACTACAGGGTCCAGTATTATGCCACATAAGAAAAATCCCGATATTTTTGAATTAGTAAGGGCAAAATCAAATAAAATTAAGACTTTACAATTTCAGATTTCTCAAATAGCTGGAAATCTAACATCAGGATATTTCAGGGATTACCAACATGTGAAAGAAATATTGATTCCTTCTTTTGATGAGCTAATTCAAATAGTAAAGATGTTTACTTACACAATTGAGAATATAAAGGTAAATGAGGAAATTCTGAATGATGAAAAATATAAATGCCTCTATAGTGTAGAAAATGTAAATCAATTAGTACAGTAAGGAAAACCCTTTAGAGAGGCATATAAGATTGTTGCAAAAGAAATAGAAGATGATAAATTCAAACCATTGAAAATTTTTAAACATAACCATATTGGTAGTATTGGAAATGTGGGAATTGATCAAATTGTAAATAAAATGGAAAGTGTAAAAGAGAAATTTGATTTTGAAAAAGTTGAAAAAGTGTTTAATAGTTTACTTGAAATAAATAATTAGTATTGATGAAAGAAAGTATAGAGAAAATAATTATTCTTGGTTCGGGAGCTCTGAAAATAGGTGAGGCTGGAGAATTTGACTACTCAGGGTCTCAGGCATTAAAAGCACTTAAAGAAGAGGGAGTAAAAACAGTTCTTATCAATCCTAATATTGCTACTGTCCAAACATCTGAGGGTATTGCAGATGAAATTTATTTTCATCCTGTAACTCCTTACTTTGTTGAGAAAGTTATTGAGAAGGAAAAACCACAAGGAATATTATTATCGTTTGGGGGGCAAACAGCACTTAATTGTGGTATTGAACTTTATAAATCAGGTATACTTGATAAATATAATGTTAAGGTTTTGGGAACACCGGTTCAGGCAATTATGGATACCGAGGACCGTGAACTTTTTGTTAATAAACTAGATGAAATAGAAATTAGAACACCCAGAAGTATAGCTGTAAATTCAGTTTCTGAGGCATTAAATGCATTGGATAAATTGGGTTTTCCTGTTATTGTACGAGCTGCCTATACATTAGGAGGAATGGGTAGTGGGTTTTGCTCAACCAAAGA
>DAOVYZ010000469.1 GCA_030635365.1 Bacteroidales bacterium | reverse complement strand
ATGCTCTAAAATAACACAAATAACGCTAAAACATATTGCGAATTATAACAAATACATAATTGAGTCCACTCCGAAAAGCAAAAAAATAAAAAATGCCACGAAAACACCAAGACACAAAAACCCACAAAACGTCACTATCAATAATTAAATTTTAGTGAAATTTCGTGTTTTTGTGTTTTCGTGGCTAAAAAACACTTTTTGGAGTGGCCTCAAAATTTAATACTTTATAAGAACATGTTTTTAAAGGTTTTTTCTTATTTTCGGAAACACAAATATTAAGTATGTATATAAAGAAATACTATATCATTTTTTGTTTTGTTTTTATTGGCTTATATGCTGCTTCCCAAAACAATAGTTCATACTTAATTAAAAATTACAATATTAATCCTGAAGATACAAATAAATTATTTTTACAGATTGATAATGTTAATTTTATAAAAAATTATGAGTACTTTGGCTCAATTGCTGAAGGGTATACCTTATTAGGTTTCAATATTTCACCCACTTTTGTATACATTCCCGACTCAAAAATAAAACTACGGTTGGGTGGGAACTTTCTATCTTATTATGGAAGAGAGAATGAACTGGAAGCTTCTCTTTTAGCCTCTCTTCAGTATAAAATTAATCCTAATTTACATTTCATTTTAGGGAATATTTATGGAACTCTTAACCATAAACTGATTGGCCCCTTATTAAGTTTTGAAAGATATTTAAACAACAATGTTGAAAATGGAATTCAGTTTATTTGGGATAGTGATCGAATTTTTACGGATTTATGGCTTGACTGGGAACAACAAATATTCCAGGATGACCCTTTTCAGGAAAAATTTAATGTCGGATTATCTTCAGAATTTATAATCTTTAAAAAAAGTGATCAATATTCATTTTCTATCCCATTTCAAAATTTAATTCGCCATGAAGGTGGCCAGATAAATAGTAATAGGAATGAGCCTTTAACAACAATTTTTAATAACGCTACCGGTTTAAGTTTTTCAAGAAATATTCAAAATAAGTTAATCCATAAATTTAATTTTACTGCTTACATTGTAAATTACCAGGACTTATCTCCAACCAAAAGACAAATGTATATTGATGGTACAGCAAGTTATAGTACTTTCACATTAGCAAATAATAATTTCTATTTTCTTTTTGGTTATTGGTATGGGAAACAATACATTGCTCCAATAGGAAATCCTATTTTTGAAACTTATTCCCGCACGAATTTTTATGTTGAGGAACCCATAAGACAATTAATAACCGGCAACTTTAATTATCAAAAAGATATATTAGATGGTATTAATCTTGGAATCAGGCTGGAGACTTTTTACGACATCCCGGGAAAGAATTTTGAATACGCCTGGGCAGTTATAGTTGTTTTTGATAAAAGGTTTTTTCTGAAAGAATTTTAGTTTCTTTTTGTACGTATTGTTTTAATGATTTAACCCGAAAAATTATTCCTTTCAGTCATGAAAAAAGTTCATGAATAATGCGGGTTAAGAAGTTGCATGTTACTGGATTCCGGTTAACTTGTTTAAACTAAAAACGAGCAACAAGTTAACAGCAATAATATGTTAACCCATTACAAATCGCCATAGCTTATTCTTATAAATCTCTCCTGCATAATCAATTCCTATTCGGGGTGTTGTTTTAATCTTAATTTCATTCTGTTTTAATCCTTTTTCAACCCATAACCGACCGCTCGAATTTAAATTCTCTCCATAGAATGACTTATCAATAAATAAATTTCTTGTTAGCTTCCCGGGGCCATTATATCCTTCTATTCCACGAATCAAAACTGCTTGGGGGGTATCCTTAATGGCGGTTACAAAATTCAACATCCAATACATTCCATAAATGAGATAAATATATATATGCCCTCCTTCATGATACATTATTTCTGTTCTGGGAGTTCTCCCTTTACTGGCATGACACGCTAAATCCTTTTCGCCTTTATAAGCCTCAACTTCTGTTATGAGGTATTTCTTTATTATCCCGTTTTCCTGTTTTCTTACAAGGGTTTTTCCTAATAAACCAGGAGCTACTTCTAAAACATCCCGCATAAAAAAATCTCTTGTAAGCCTATTCATTAATACTCAGTCTTATCTGATTTATTTAACCACTTATCAAATGCAACATTCGCTTCATCTCTAAGAATCTGCTCAGTTTGCACCCTTCTTTTTTGAATTGGCTTTGCCAATTCTTCATAAATTAAAGAATCATCAAATTTAATGGCTTTAGCATCTCGCCTGGTATTAGCATAATATATTTTGTCAATATGTGCCCAATATATTGCTCCTAAACACATTGGGCATGGTTCACACGAAGAATAAATTGTACAACCTTTCAAATCATAATTCCCAAGCTTTTCAGCTGCTTCACGAATAGCATTAATTTCGGCATGAGCTGTTGGGTCATTACATAAAGTCACTTTATTACTCCCCCTAGAGATTATTTCTCCACCCTTTACTATTATTGCCCCAAAAGGGCCTCCATCTTCATCTATACTCTTTTCTGACAATTTTATTGCTTCCCTCATAAACTGTTCATGGCTCTTATCCATAATCCTTCGTTTTAATATTTGCTTTATTCCCGAATAATAATAGTGAATAAAAATATGTGAAAAATGTAACGCCAATTTGTGTTTCTAATGTGTCTTCATTAATAAATGATAATAACACAATAAGTATAAATATTATGAACAACAGGTTTTTAAAACCTCCATTCATAAAAACCGGATAAAATATTGATCCCAGTATTACAACAAATCCTATGAATCCAAAAGCTATAAAGAAAGTTGCATACTGATTATGTGTTCTTAACCTCCACTTTCGCGATAACTGGCTTTTATCAATATCATATTGTTTATTAAACGAATCCTGCACATCCCCTGTACCTACACCAAACCAAAAATTGCTTTTAATAATGTTTAAACCCGTTTTAAAAAATTCTATTCTTTGAGTAATGGAATTTCCCTCAGGGTTATATCCTTTCCTATATACATCAATTTGCCAAATAACCTGATAAATCTTCGGATAAATAGCGTATTTATTAGCAAACAGGTAATTTGCCATACCTTGTTCTATGTTATTAACATCTGACTCGGTTAGTTTAGAAATCCCCGTAGAATCTTTTCTATATCCCTT
>DAOVYZ010000164.1 GCA_030635365.1 Bacteroidales bacterium | reverse complement strand
TAACGAAAGATACAATGTTTGCTCACCAAAAAATTAACCCTAACTATAAGCGAGGAGCTATTAATTATTCAAAATTAACAGAAACCGATGTTATTCGTTTGAAAAAGAAACTCAAACGAGGTAAGAATAAATTGTATAAGTTAGCAAAGGAATTTGGTATTACTCACACTCAGCTTAACAGGATTCGTAAGGGCGAGAACTGGGGGCATGTAAAAATTGATTAACAAGACTTCGTAAAATTAAAATATTAGCTAATCCCATTTTGATAGACTTCTTTGGAAATTTAAGAACACAAAACTGACAAGCTTTTGGGATTAGCTTTTTCATTTTTTTATGATAATTTTTTGTATCTTGGTTTTTGAATTTTAACCAGGAATTATGATAATTAAATTGATTAGAAAGTCTTTAGGATATTTATTATTTGTTTCAATTATATTTACAAGCTTCTCATTCCAAAATAGTTTATGTGCGCAAGAGTATGATAAGCATGAAACAGAAAATATTATCAGCCAAAATTCCGAAGAGCATCATGAAGAATCAGGGCATACCGGAAATATGAGTCCCTTATTCTTTATTATTATTGCATTAATAATTGGAGCCGGAACGCGTCATTTCCTTAAAAAAAGCCCTCTTCCCTTTACAGTTTCCTTATTACTTATTGGTTTGATTTTAGGAGTTCTGTCCCGACTGGGATATTTTGGCGAATGGCATATTATCGGATTAAAGTTAAATGCCACTTTTATTAGTGATGCTGTTGGCTGGGCAGGACAAATTGATCCGCATCTGATACTTTATATTTTTTTACCTACTTTAATTTTTGAAGCAGCATTCGCAATGGATGTTCATACATTTAAAAAAACATCAACAAATGCATTTATTCTTGCCGTTCCCGGTATCATAGTTGCTTTAGTGCTCACCGCTCTAATAATAATTGGAATAAAAATGGCAGGAATCGGATTAGATAAATGGAGTTGGACAATAGCCTTGCTTTTTGGTGCGGTTATTAGTGCTACCGACCCTGTAGCAGTTGTGTCAATACTTAAAGATGTTGGTGCAAGCAAAAAACTGGGAACACTTATCGAAGGAGAATCAATGTTAAACGATGGAACTGCAATTGTTATTTTTATGGTACTGCTTTTAGGCATTACTGGTGCAGGGTCTGATACTTCACCAATAATAGAGTTTTTGAGAGTAGCGGTTGGTGGTACTTTATTAGGACTTCTTATAGGATATATAGTTATTGCATGGGTTAAAAAAGTGTTTAATGATGCATTGGTTGAAATTACAGTAATTGTTGCAGCTGCATATATGACATTCTATGTAGCTGAACATTTCTTGCACGTATCAGGTGTTCTTGGTTTAGTATCATTTGGTTTATTTATGGCAAGTGTTGGGCGGACAAGGATTAGCCCTGAAGTAGAACACTTCCTACACGAATTCTGGGAACTATTTGCTTTTATAGCTAACACATTAATTTTCTTAATCGTTGGTGTTGTAATTGCAAATAATATTGTATTTACCGCTAATGATTTCTTAATTTTAATATTGCTATATATTGGAATTCACATTGTTAGAGCCATTGTTATTGCTATTTTCTTCCCGGTTATGAAAAAAGCCGGTTATGGACTGTCAAAGAAAAATGCTTATGTGCTGTGGTGGGGAGCTTTACGCGGAGCAATAGGATTAGCTTTGGCTTTAATTGTTGCCGGCGAATCAAAAATTGATGGAACAATAAGAGATCAATTTTTATTTTATACTGCAGGAATTGTAACTCTTACTTTAGTAATTAATGCTACAACTATTAAAACCCTTCTTAGTTGGTTAGGATTAACCGATATACCTCCCGCTAAACAAAAAATGATTTTGAATGCTAAAAAATATCTGCGGAATACTGCTGAAAACTCAATGGAAAAACTTAAATCAGACCGGTTTTTAGGTAGGGCAAATTGGGAAAGCGTTAAAACCTATTTACCGGAAGAACCTGAAAATATTGAAATCAAACTTGACGAAGGTGAGTTTTCTAACTTATATGAAACAAGAAGGCGTATTCTCGAAAAGGAAAAAAGCAGTTACTGGAATCAATTTAAAGAAGGCCTGCTAGGTTCGATTGCAGTTCGTAATTTGACCGATGCCATTAACGAAATCATTGATTCCGACGGAAAAATTTCTTTATCAGAAAGAAAAGATCTGGAACAACTGTGGCAAACGCCAAAATTTCTTAATAAACTTCAATTTGTACCAATTCTAAATAAAATTTCTCAAAGATTCTTTTTTGAACAATTAACTAATAGTTACGATGCAGCACGAGGTTTTGTTGAAGCTCAATACGCAACATTAAAACTGACAGAAAGCATGGCAATAAGTTTAGATACCGAAGAATTAACTATTGATCAGGATATATCAACAATCGAAAGTGAAATAAACGAAAACAGAATTCATGGATTAACTTTTTTAAGAAACCTTAAGAATACATATCCTGAAATTTATGATGCTATTGCAACAAGACAGGCTATACGTTCTAACTTAAATAGTGAATTAAAAATTGTAGAAAGGTTGCAAAAGAAAGGACAAATAGGTTCTGATGAAGCTCATAAAATGATTGATAATGTTGAGGAAAGGATGAAAAAACTTATTGATTCACCTCCTGAAATAAAACCACCGGAAAAGGCATTGCTACTTCAGGAGATACCTTGGTTAAAGGAGCTTGATAAAGCTATTTTTAATAAAATAGTAAGTTTATTTCAGCATAGGAATTATACTGTAGGGGAGAAAATAATTAAAGAACATGGACAGGTAGATGGATTATATGTTATTGCCCGGGGGTCAGTTAAGGTTACAATCAATAAAAAGTTAATAGATATTCTTGGAAAAGGAAGTATAATAGGAGAAATTGCGGTTCTTACCAGTGTTCCAAGGACAGCAACAATTACTGCGGAATCACCTGTTACCGTTCTCCGTTTGACCTCAGTAAGTATGCAACAGGTTATTTATGATAATCATACCCTGGAAGATAAATTATGGCAAATTGCTGCACCACGATTAGCAGAAAACATTTTGAGCCAACAGGAGCCCTATAATAAGATGCAGCATCATGATATCCAAAAATGGCTTTCAAAAGGGGAATTAGTTTTAGCTAAAAAAGTAAGAAATATTGATATTGAATATAAAATTGCTGTTTTAGTTACAGGAAAAGCAATCAGGTCAAATAATGAAAATATAGAGGCCCCATGTTTGATAAATGATAAGTCTATAACTTTAAGTAGAGATAGCAGGTTATTTGTTTGTACCAAAGATTAATCAATAATATCAAAAACAGGATTACCTATACTTGCATTAGGAGAGGTAATTTTAAGTATCCATGATATAGTTGGAGCTATGTCAATAATTTCTACAGGTTTGTCTATTCGCTTGTTTGTTACCTTCCATCCATACCAAATTAGGGGAACATGAGTGTCGTAATTGTACCCGGAGCCGGATTTTGTTACATGATTATTTTTTTCAATCCATCCCGGTTCAAGATTAATCATTACATCGCCGGATCGTTTTTGATGGTAACTATTTTGTATTTTTTTATTAATACCGGATTCAAAATTAGTTGAGTTTATTGTTGACGCAGGTAAAGCATTTGCTACACCTGTAAATTGCACCATGAAATTTGCAACTTTAGTTTGTAATTCTTTTAAATCAATATTTGATTGGTCAATTAAATGCTGATTAAAATAAATTTGTTTTGAATTGTATGATTTAATCCATTCACCATCATAATGTAAAACACTTAAATAACTATTTAGTAATGTAATTGCTTTTTCGCCATCGAATACGCCTGCGTTCTGTTTTTTATAATTGAGATATTCCGGAACATCAGAGACACCCCTGTCAGAGGTAATATATATAAGAGTGTTTTCTATACCTATTTCATTATCCAGGAAACTTATTAAATGTTCTATATCCTTATCTAGTCTCAAAAATATATCTTCCATTTCAACTGATCTGGGTCCAAATAATTCTCCACAGTAATTTGAAGCAGAAAAACTTATTGTAAGAAAATCGGTGAATTCGTCTTTACCTAAATCTTCACCAATTATTGATGATATAGCAAAGTCCTTAGTATATGTATTTCCGAAAGGAGTATATTTTAGATACTTAAAATTCCCAGACCTGTTTCTTAAGTAAGACAGGTCATAAGGAAAAGTATTCCTGTAATTCCTAAAACCAATTTCAAATCTTGAATTATCAGGCAGGCTTTTTTTATAATTGTTACCCAAAGAATGCATGCTAGCCCAGTTTCTTCTTATGTAAATGTTTTGAAAATCTTTATTGTTAAATTCTGTAACCCAATTTGGTAATGAGTCATTATAATAATTCCCGGTTATCCAGGTACCATCTTTTACATTAAACCAGAATGCGTAGTCGGCAAGCTTACCACCAGAAATAACAGCAGATATGGGATTTAATGATATAGATAAAACTTTGGAGCTATCATTTGTTGCTAGCTTTAACTCATCTCCGATAGTAGACGATAATATATTCTTAGGAGTATAATTCCCCATTGAGATTTTACCGTTAATCATATTAAACTTTGATTCATCGGAACATTCTATAGTAATATTTTTTAAGCGATCGTACCATGTATTAGAGATTATTCCATGATAACTAGGGTAAGTCCCTGTAACAATGCTAGCCTGGCCTACACTATTTTGAGTTATTAAATAATTATGGTGAGTTTGTGTGCAAAAAGAACCTTTATTTATAATCTTCTTAAAACCATTTTCACCAAATGAATCCCAGTAACGAAGAAGCATTTCGTAGCGCATTTTCTCAATTACTATTCCTACAACAAGGCTAGGTGGTTTGTTAAATTGATTCTGAGCTGTTGAAATATTGAAAAAGAAGAGAATTATAAAGTTTATTAACAATGATTTTATGATAAATTTTTTCATATACATTTTCGCAAAGGTTTAGAAATATTTATATACTTCGGGCTAAAATAAATAAAACTCCGATACCAAGAAAAATACTAACCAATAAATTTGCGGTAGCAAAGTAATAATTTCCTGAACGAATTAGTTCAAATGTTTCATAACTAAATGTGGAAAAAGTACTAAAACCTCCGCAAAAACCTACAATAAATAGAGCTTTCATTGTAGGTGCTATAATAATCTTATCGCTTGTTAAGTATAATATTATACCAAGAATTAATGTGCTAATAAAATTAGCAGCCAAAGTTCCAATCGGATTTATTTCTTTAAAACCGGAAGTTAAAAAACTTGAAATTCCGAAGCGAGCTACACTTCCCATGCCACCACCAATAAATATTGCAAGTAATATATTCATTTATATTAATTTCAATTAAAATTTAAAAATTACAATTTACAAAAAACAAATTCCAAATAAATTCTAAAGTACAAGATTCAATGTCATTAGTGGTAAATTGTTCTTTGGTGCTTATTACATGAAATTTTCGCATAATCTAAATCTATGGATAACTTTTTTAGTTATACATTAAACCTAATATGCAAAATGTTACCATCATCTACGATATAATTTTTTCCTTCAATATTAAATTTCCCAGCTTCTTTAACTTTAGTTTCAGATCCCAGGGTAACAAAGTCATTGTATTTCATTACTTCAGCACGGATAAAGCCTCGCTCAAGATCACTATGAATTGCTCCGGCAGCCTGAGGCGCATTCATGCCTTTTTTTATAGTCCATGCCCTTATTTCTTTTGGCCCAACAGTAAAAAATGATAATAAATTTAGCAAAGAATAAGCACTACGTATAAGTTTATTTACTCCAGGTTCAGTTAAGCTGGCATCATTAAGAAATTCATTTCTATCATTTTCATTATCCAATTCCGCAATTTCGGCTTCCAGTTTACCTGCAATAACTAATATTTCACTGTTGTGATTTTGTAATGCTTCTTTAACTTTTTCCACATAAGCATTTCCGGATATCGCAGATTCATCATCAACATTACATACAAAAATAGTTGGCTTTGCAGTAAGCAAGAATAGATCATCCACATGTTTTTTATCTGTATCTGAAATTTTGTAATCTCTTGCGTTTTGCATCGATTCCAGATGTTCTTTTAAACCGTTCAAAACTTCAATACCATGCTTGGCTTCTTTATCTCCAATCTTTGTTAATTTATCGTATCTCTGAATTTTCTTTTCAACCGACTCTAAATCCTTTACCTGTAATTCAAAATCAATAGTTTCAATATCACGAACAGGATCAACAGATCCATTAACATGAGAGAGATTCTCATCATCAAAACATCTTAATACATGAATTAAAGCATCGGTATTTCGAATATCTCCGAGAAATTTATTCCCTACTCCTTCACCCTGATTAGCACCTTTTGTTAAACCGGGAATATCAACAATTTCCACTGTAGCAGGAATTACTTTATCAGTAGGTTGAAGTTTTTCTAGTTCTAATAACCTGTTGTCGGGTACATTAATAACACCCAAATTAGATTTATTGGTACTAAAAGCAAAATTGGTTATTTCAACTTTGGTATTAGACATACAATTAAAAAGAGTCGATTTTCCAACATTAGTTATACCAATAATTCCGCACTGTAAACTCATAATATTTTGTTTTTATAATACCTTAAATCCGCAGCAAACCATCTAATGGACTGATAGTCAGGGGTGACTTGACAAGAGCAGATGTGCATAACAGTCTTTATATCATTTAGTCACCCCGTGACTTGCGAATTTAAGGTAATAGACAAACTTGAAGGTTCAAAATTACACTTTTTCAGGATTTTAAAAAGGCCTTTTCAATAAAAAACAAACATCGAAAATTTATTTAAAACATATTAATAATAATTTTCCGGGTTAACATAAATTCGAGGTATGAAAAATGGCTTTGAAAATAAACAAGGATATACTTGCTTATTTCCCGGGTAGTTTTTCCCTACAGTTTATTCCACAGTCTTTATCTTCCAATAACCACCTTTGTCGGGTCCAATCCTATTTAAAACACCTTCTTTTTTTAGTTTGTCAATGTTATATTCTACACCACGTCTTGTTAAGCCCGTTTCTTTCTGTATTTCTTTTGTGGTTATTTTGTGGTTTTGAGTTATTAATTCGATTATTTTCTCCACAGTTTTCTCCACAGTTTCACCGACCTTTAATCTGTTAAATATGATAGTGAAAAATCCTGTAAACTCATATTGTGGTTCTGCTAATCCTGCTTGTAATACTTCTTTTTTCATTCGGTTAATACCTGTACCCAATTTTTCAATAAATCGTGCTCGTTGAAAAAGATTTGCTATTAAGGGATTTCGTCGGATACTTTTTTTTCCAAAATCTTTTTGATCAAGAGCTTTAGGTAAGCCCCCCGGATTTGAAATTTCAACCCTGTCGTCGAAAATTTCAATCATTACATTTGCTCCATCTTCAAAATAATTTCGGTGCATAACTGCGTTTATTACAGCTTCGCGTAGTGCCACTTCTGGTATTTCAAGAATATCCTGCCTTTGTATGCTTTCAATTTTATAGCTTACATTCAGGTGTTTTGTTAAAAATATAATCGATTCATTAATTGTATTGATAAAATCAGTATTAATATCTTTCCTATCTAGAATATTTACATTCTCCGTTCCCTTGTATAAAACACAGGTAACAATACATTG
>DAOVYZ010000355.1 GCA_030635365.1 Bacteroidales bacterium | reverse complement strand
TGTTTCTGAAACTGATTCTGAAATACAAGACGGACTAAAAAGAAAAGACATGTTCAATATTCTTTGTCCAAGTTGCCTAAGAGAAGTACTTATTAAATATACATTTGAGTGATAAAAGACTTATTAGAATTAATTAAGATTAAAAACAGGAAGCTTTTTGTTGGAGTTGGAAATGTTTTAAAGCGTGATGATGGGGTTGGTGTCTATATTAGTCAGAAAATTAATGAAACCAACCTAACTCAAAAGCTGACAGTTGAAATTAGTATTGAAAATTACCTGGGCAAAATAAATACTATAAACCCTGATATACTTGTACTTATTGACTGTGTTGATTTTGGCAAAGATCCGGGATATCATGAATTATTACCAGCAGAAAAAGTAAAAGATTTTACTTTAAATACTCATAATATCTCTTTAAAAAAGATATCAGAACTGTTTAAAATGCCGGTATATATATTAGGAATACAACCAAAGTCAATTGAGTTTGGAGAAGAAATTTCAGACACTGTATTAAATACAGCACAATATATTATCAATAGTATTAACCAATAAAACCCTAAAGATCATGGCAAAAGATTATTACTGTCCGGTTTGCAAAGGGCAATTACGAGTAAAAGACTCTATACTGCTATCAGCAAAATCAAAGAGAAACGAAAAGGGTTTAGTTTTTTTAAACTCTGAAATTGGAGACTATTCCATTACCACTCATCCAGGCTTCCAAATAAAAGATGGAGAAGAATATACAATTTTTTGTCCCATATGCCATACAAACCTTAATCGTGAAAAAAATTCTAATCTTGTAAAAATATTTATGAAAGATAACGATGAAGAATTCGAAATTTATTTCTCGAGTTTAGGAGGTGAAAAATGCACATATAAAATAAGTGATAAAAGTATTGAGCAAATAGGGCCTGATTCTAATCACTATACACAATATTTTGATGTACCCGAAGAATATAAGAAGTATCTGTAATAAACAAATTACAACTTTTAAATCCCAAAATTCAAATTGAGAAGCGATTACAAGATTGGAAATTTAAGATTGATTTTTATTTGAAATTTGTTTTTTGTAATTTGTTTTTTGTAATTTGAATTTTATTAAAATCTAATATTATGAGTACTGAATCAGCTGCATTATACCTTACTGCTGCCTCAATAGGGTTTTTCCATACCCTTTTAGGGCCAGATCATTATTTACCGTTTATAGTTATTTCTAAAGCGCGTAAATGGCCCTTATGGAAAACCAACTTAATTACATTCTTGTGTGGTATTGGCCATGTAGGTAGTTCAATTTTGATTGGGTTTATTGGCATCTTTTTAGGTATTGCAGTCAATAAACTTACGCCTATTGAAGCTAGCAGAGGATCTGTAGCAGCCTGGTTAATGATTGCTTTTGGTTTAGTTTATTTTATATGGGGCTTACGTAAGGCTATTAAACAAAAAGAGCACGTACATGAACACGTTCATTCTGATGGTACTATGCACGTACATAAACACTCACACTTTAAGGAACATTCGCATGTCCATCAAAAGAAAAATATAAAAGAACTTACACCGTGGATATTGTTTACAATTTTCATATTCGGCCCTTGTGAGCCTTTTATTCCAATTCTTTTATATCCGGCAGCACAAAATAATGTGATGAGTGTTGTATTGGTTACATTAATATTTAGCCTTACAACTGTTGGCACAATGATGCTGGTTGTTACCGCATCAACACTTGGTTTTAAATTTATGCCAAAATTGAATCTGGAAAGGTTTATGCATGCCATTGCCGGAGCAACAATTTTCTTATGTGGCTTTAGTATTGAGTTTTTGGGACTTTAAAATCTTCCATCGATAAACAAATAGGGTCTTGTTTGTTAAGGGACATAGTTTGAACTGGACTGTCGCACGTATGTTACACGTGACTTCTTATTTAAATTTATGTTGCAAATCCACTCCTTTAATTTCGTGGCACACCGCGCGTTAGCTGGTTAAATTATTTTCCAATTATTAAATAGATTTCTGTTGTTTTTTTATTAAGAAGGATTAACTGAAATTAGTTTTAAGTTTAAATCCCTTATTCGATTTAGAATTCCATGCATAAATGCTTCATCTTTAACATTTCCGGAAAGAATAGTATTATCTCCTTCATGGGTAATATCCATACCGTTAAACCAATGCTCCCAATTATTATCAAGATGTCCTTCTACCTTTATTTTAATTTTCCCTTTCATAATTTTTCAGTATTAAATTCTAGGTCAAAAGTATGGCATAGTCATAATGCAAAAAACACCCTTGAGGGTGAATCGAAGGGTGTTTTTTAAATCTCAGGATATTTATAGCTGAGGGAAAACAGGCTGTTTTTAGAACAAACCCAGCTCTTTTGCCTTTGCGACAGCTTTTGTGCGGCTATCTACTTCAAGTTTAAGGAAGATATTTTTCAAGCGTGTTTTAACGGTATTCAGAGAAAGAAACAATTTATCAGCAATTTCCTTGTTCATTAAATCCTCAGCAATAAGCTTGAGTGTTTCTATTTCGCGCGGATTTAACTCTGATGCAGCATGAATTTTCTTTCGTTTTTCCTTATTTTCAATTGCGAACTTAAGTTTACTGATAAATTCCTTTGAAATTTTAGTATTTGTTGTGACCTGAATTTTATATACTTCTGTCAATAAATCTTTAGTAATATCATTAATAATATTACTATTAAACACAAATTGGATTATTAGATTTTCATCGGAAGCAGTTTCCATGGCTTCGATCAAATTTGAAATAGCTTTTTCATGATTACCCCTTAGTTCATATAAGGCAGCATATGCAATTTTAATCTCTATCAATAAAAGTAAAACCTATCCATAAAGAAACGTCACTATCAAAAAGTGACCTTTTTACATTCAACTGTTTCAATAACGAAATGAGATTAAATTAACGGAATTCGGATCTGTTTTTTCGCCTTACTTATAACGGGCTTTGGGTATGAAACTGTGCGGGATTTTCGCCTTGTTTCACTATCCGCCGTTAGTGAAAGTTAAAGATAACTAAAATTGTCAGAAAACCACTAAAACCCGCATGCTTTATGACCCAATGTAGCAACTGGGCGTTCATCTTGAATATTTCAAAATCAAACAATTTAAATAGTTTATTTTCTTTCAAATTGCACAGAACTATCCACGAAGCACTTATTTTTACCTGAACAGATGAGTCTATTTAGTAGTAACCATATCGTTCTTCTTGTTCCTTTATAACTTTATGGTTTGCACTAATAATACTGGTTCGGAGATTTTCTATATCTTTATTGTTTTCAGGAGGCAAGTTATCAAGAAATTTTATAAAACCACTACCGTAAATTCCCGTTTTTCCTTGAATAGAACCGTCGCCAATTGCAGTTACAGTGTTGGTTGTACTGGCGAAGTATTTAAATAGTGCATTTTTGCTTATGATTTGCCAAATAGTTTTAAATTCTTCTTCTGGTTCGTTTGAAAAAAAAGCATGGCTACCTGTTAGATTTTCACTGTTGCTACCTTCTTTACGAATCCTACAAGCATCTGCCCTGCGAAATAAAGTTGCAATAATGGGGTCGAAAGTTTTTATCATTATTTCGAGTTTATGGTAATAGGTTTCATCATTGCTGTCAATGCTTGTATCTCCAATAAACGAGAGCCTTTCATCTATTATTTCCATAAGCAGGTTACGGTCTAAAAATCCGATAATCTGCAAAACGATTGAGGTAGGATAAGTGCAATCCCTTGTTACTTCTTCGTGTTTAAGACGTGGCAAGAGCCATGCTTTTAGCACTTTGGTGTTTTCGCTTGCATTAGTAAGCAGTTTTTTAATTTCGTCTTCAAGCCATGTGTCATTGTCGTTATAATCATCAGTTTCTAAAAGCCAGTACATATTTTTGTTTGCTCGTTCGGCTATCATACTCCAACTCCAACCAGATGGTGGATTATCTAAGTTTGCAATAAACTCTAAAGCTGTTAAGCCTTCTTTATTCAGGTTGTTTTCAGTCATAAATACAAAGTTTAAATTAATTTATTTTTGTAAAGTTAATTTAGAAACAAATAACTTATGTAAAAATGAATAACGATAAAGTAACTATTTAATATGGATGTAAAATAGTCATTAGCACAAGAATAACACAGTTTAAAGTATATCTTTCAGATTTTGGTTGGTATTTTTTAAGCCTAATTTTTTTCTTATTTTATCGCGATGAGTATCAACCGTACTTTTAGATATGTTTAGAATGTTGGCAATCTCTTTTGATTGTTTGCCTTCACGTATGAAACTGGCTACCTGTAATTCAGTATGGGAAAGAATTTCATAAAGATTATCGGGAGTAATTAATTGGATTTTTTGTAGCTTGCTTTCAATAGTTTCGATAATGTTTTGACTATTGCTATTACAGGTCTTCTTTAATCGTTCTACCAAGGGTAATAGTTCAAGTTGAATTTTCTTAACCA
>DAOVYZ010000294.1 GCA_030635365.1 Bacteroidales bacterium | reverse complement strand
TAACCATCGTTTAAGGAATTCTGCAGGTAACTCGGGATTGATTTTTTCTACAAATTTCTTTTTTGCATCAATCAAAAATCTGTAATCCGTTTCTTTTACAAAATTAGCTTTGATTTCTTCGGAAAGTTTCGCTTTGAATTCATCTTCAGTTTTTACTTCGTCTTTACCAAAAGCTTTATCATAAAATTCCTGGTTTATTTCTGCTTTTTCAAAACGTTGAACTTTAACAATATCGAATTCAAAATCACCATTAATATTTTTAGCTTTTTCTTTATCAATTCTGAACATTGAGGCTAATTCAGAATCACTCGGATATGCTTTTCTTACATCAAATTTAATCTTATCTCCAACTTTTTTACCTGCGAAAGATTTTTTAATATCAGCGTCTTTTATATATTCAATTGTTATCCTTACATCTTCTGCTTTAATTCCATCTTCTGGAATATTTCCATCTTCATTTAGCTGCACAAAGTTACCTGAAAGCATTTCGTTGTCAGTTGTTTCTTCAGTATCTTTAAATTCTCCAAATTTACGAGTATAATTATCAGTATAAGATTCAAAGAGCTTTTCGTCAACTTTAATACTATAATAAGGTACTTTATCTTTTTTAGAAAATTTAACCTCAACTTCAGGAGCAATTGCTACATCGAAGCAAAATTCAAATACAGTTTCATTATCAAAATCAGCTGTTTTCTGATCTTTACTTGGTAAAGGTTCTCCTAATATATTAAGTTTTTCATTGCGAATGTAATTTGTAAGAGATTCTGACAGAAGTTTATTTACTTCTTCAACAAGAATACCTTTACCATACATCTTTTTTATTAATCCTGTTGGAACTTTTCCTGGGCGAAAACCATCAATTCGGGCTTTCTTTCGGTAATCTTTAATTACATTTTCCACTCTTTCGGCATAATCATCTTCAGTAATATTTACTTTTAATACAGCCGTTAAATCATTAATATTCTCTTTAACTATGTTCATTATATTAAATATTTGATATTTACAAATTTTAAAAAACCGCCAAACTACCAAATTATTAACAGATAGTTAGAGCGGTTTGTTTTTTCCGTGCGGATGAAGGGACTCGAACCCCCACGTCTTTCGACACTAGATCCTAAGTCTAGCGCGGCTACCAATTACGCCACATCCGCAAAAGTGAGTGCAAATATATTATATTTTTTTATTTTAGAGAAATAAATGTATAAAACTTTAATTTGTGATTTTGTATCACACATTTATAGACTAAAAGTTAGGCTTAGAATTTGTAGATTAATTACTTTTCTTTCTATTATTCATCATTTATTCCGATAGTCCGCAAATCGAAATTTTTACCTAAATATACACGTCGTACTTGCTCGTCTTCGGCAAGTTCTTTTGCACTTCCTGCTTTTAAAATTGACCCTTCAAATAATAAGTAAGCACGGTCGGTAATTGTAAGGGTTTCGTGTACATTATGGTCGGTTATTAAAATACCAATATTTTTTTCTTTTAGTTTACCTACAATTTCCTGGATATCTTCAACTGCAATAGGGTCAACACCTGCAAAGGGTTCGTCAAGCAGAATAAATTTGGGTTTTATTGCCAAAGCTCTTGCTATTTCAGTTCTTCTTCGTTCACCCCCGGAAAGTTGTATTCCTAAACTTTTTCGAATTTTTTGCAAGCCAAATTCATCAATTAGATTTTCAAGGCGATCGCGCTGTTCTTCTTTTAACATATCTGACATTTCAAGAACTGCTTTTATGTTATCTTCAACACTTAATTTCCTGAAAACTGAAGCTTCTTGGGCAAGATAGCCTATTCCTTTTTGGGCTCGCTTATATACAGGCTCCTTTGTTATATCAGTATTGTCAAGATAAATTTTTCCGGAATTAGGTGTTATTAATCCCACAATCATATAAAAGGTCGTAGTTTTTCCTGCTCCATTTGGACCTAGCAGGCCAACAATTTCTCCTTGTTCAACTTCAACAGAAACTTCTTTTACAACAGTACGCGAACGATATTTTTTTACTAAGGCTTTGGTATATAGTTTTATCTTTTTTTCTGTCATTGATTATATATTTTATGCAAATGTATAAATTTTATTAAGAACTTTTTTTATGAAAATATTGAGTTCTTTGTACACCATTTAGAAAACAAATTGCACTAAAACCCTTAGTCCAAACTTTTGAATATTATCATGGTCTAAATAAGATAAACGCCACATAGCATCGATTCTAAATATTTTCAATATATTTTCTATTCCAATGCTTGACTCAAAATACGGATCATTTACTTGATATAAACCAACCGGAAAATCCATAATACTTTCGTGTCTATTACTCAAGTCTCCTATTAAACCTTTAGCAGAAACTACTTCTCTCCACTTTAGTTTTCGCATTAATGGTATTTTATTTAAGAAAAAACCTTGAAAGTGATGTTCAGCATATACGCTTAAGTATCTATCACTTGCAAATTCGTAATAGTTCATCATATTAAATGCATATCGATCGAAAGCATATGTTTCATTGCCTTCATGAAGTTTCAATAGGGGATAAGGAACAGTTCCAAATACTTGTCCTGCATCGACAATATACTTGAAATAGCCAAAGGGGCTAAGGGGTATTTTGTGCGCCCAGCTGAGGTTTACCTTGTAATATTCGTAATTGCTGCCAAATAGATCTTTAATTCCAGCAGTAAAGTACAAGTTTAAAACAGGCTTATTTGTTCCAAGATTCACTCTTTCAAATTCGCCACGCAAGTACTTTTCGTTTTTAGCAAATCTTAAATTGAAAGTTAATTCTGAAGTTGTTACATTATCATAAAATGTTGTATCTGTTGGAGTGCTTCTCTGAAAAGGGATGTATTCTGTAGGTTCAATACTTTTATAATTAAATGTAAGTTTATTAGATAATCCCTGGAACCATTCTTTTTCAATAAATGTGCTGAAATCATTTACCATAGTGAGCTTGTAGTTAGGATTTCTGCGTAAAATTGAAGTAAAGATATTATCTTCTGTTAACGCATTTGGGCTTTGCCCCAGTTGTTGAATATCGTATTTATATTGAGCTCCAACTGCCAGACGAGGATTTTTATCAAACATATATATGAATCCCCCACCGTATTTAAAGCGCTTGTCTTTTTCTCCGTATGCAACATGAGTGTTAATCATTAATTTTGTACTGAAATTATTACTTGTTCTACCACCAAATCGAATACGATTACCTTCGATTTCATTAAAACTAAAAAATTTATAATATGGGCCAAGTTCAAATAAACCAACCTCGTAATGATACATTCCAAACATCATTACAATTTTTTCATAGGTCTTAAATGCTGGGATTTGTTTGATAGAATCAACCATTCTATAAATATTTTTTTCTTTTGGAGTTAAGTCAATAGGCCTATGTTTCTCCCAGTATTTTTCATCATTAATAATAGCATTTTCCAGAACAATAACATTATCATTGATTTTTGTAACTTTTTCGGGCATAGAGTTATTTAACCCAATATTCATGTAATTGGTAGTTTTTTTACCAAAAAAACCTAAAGTTTTATCCGTTAAATTGAAATCAAAAAAGAGCTTTTCGTTTTTTAGAAACCAAAGGCTATCATTAACAGGAGAGTATTCATATTCAGCTACGAAATCATTTATATAATTAATATTTACATTTTTTGCCATTCGCATTTGAATTTTAACTATGGCAAAAGTTGTGTCGTTAACCCAAAAATCTCCACGAAATGTACGTTCCTGTTTTCGTTTAGGGACAAATGATATTTGGTAACACCATTTGTTTTCGATAAACGTACTATCAATAAGGTAATATTTGTAGTACATTAATCCAAAGTCTGCAATTGGGCTAACAAATCCAGGTTCAAATACATTTTGGAAATTCTCATAAATATTAATTTTCTGATACATTTTTCCTGTAAACTGAGATAAGCTGGCATTTTCAACTCCGGAGATTTTAGTAGCTTTTATTATTTCTCTTTCAACACGAGGATTTTTGTTAAAATAATAATCAGAGAATGATTCTGTAATGAATATAGGCAAGTATGATTTTCCGGTAATAGCTGATGTATCAACGTAATCAAAAATAAATTGAAAATCGCGTAATAATCTTTGATTTCGAAATTCTTCATCTACATTATTAACATCTAACTCAACTTTATTATAAAGTTCATAATTATAGGATTCAAATTTACGAGGATTATGTTTTTTCTTATTTGCAATAATATTCCTTAATATTGGATGTGCAGGATTTCCTGTTGGTAATACAATGATTTCGTCAAGTTCATATATATTTGGTTCAAGTAAGAAGCTAATTTCCTGGAAACGATTTTTTTGAACATATTGTGATTGTTGTTTATAACCAACAAAAGATACAATAATGGAATCATAAAATTCTCTGGTTTCAAGGAAGTATTCACCATCAGTATTTGTTATTGTCCCTATGGTTGAGTTTTTAAAAGTCACGTTTACAAACGGGATAGGTTCATTTGTTGTATTGTCTAATATTTTGCCACGAACCTTGGTAGTTTGACATAATACAATATTTCCGTTAACCAGAATTGCTAAGTACGCGATAATCCAATATAGGACTTTCTTTCTCATATTCTTTAATACCTTAGCGAATAAATTTAAGGCTAATTTTTTATGTGTTTAATCTTTTAACGATTTTTTTAGAAATTATTATTCCTGTTTCATAAAGAATTAGCAAAGGGAGTGTAACAAGAATCAGGCTAAAAATGTCTGGGGGAGTTATAGTAGCTGCCAAAATAAGTATAATAATTATTGAGTGACGGCGATATTTTTTTAAGAACGGAGGAGTTACCAACCCGGCTTTACTTAAGAAATAAATTAATATTGGTAATTCAAAAGTTACTCCGGCAGCTAAAGTTACTGATGTTACTGTTCCAATATATGATTTTAAATTTATTTGATTTATTACCTCTTCACTAACACTATATGAGCCAAGAAAGTGAACCGATAAAGGAACAATTACGAAATATCCAAATAGCACACCTGACAGAAATAATGTTGAACTCACTAAAACAGCTCCACGAGTATGTTTTACTTCTTTATCATATAACGCAGGTTTAATAAAACGCAAAAATAACCAAAATATATAGGGG
>DAOVYZ010000299.1 GCA_030635365.1 Bacteroidales bacterium | reverse complement strand
CTCTTTATTACATTAAGGAAACAGAAAATGAAGATTTTTTAATTAAAACTATTCTTGAATGGTATGAAAAAAAGGATTATAATAAATGGATGATAAATCATACTGTACCTTCTGATTATAATATATTACCTTCTCTTATAAATAGAAATTTTGATGTATTTAATAAAATGAAAATGGAAAAAATCCCTGTTTTTTTTATAAATGGATCTTTATTGCCTGATTCTTATAGCGTTACTGATTTCCGTTACTTTCTAGAAAAAAATAGAATATATATTTAAGTTTGGATTTAGATATTTTGCTCTATTGAGCAACCGGCATTCTCAAAAAACTAAAACAATTTTGTGCTTCGTTGAAACTAACTACCAAACTGTTAAATTAAATGGCAAGTTTATAACCAGCTAGTGCTCGTTTGTAACGAGTGTTCCATATGTTTTTAGTACACTGATTAGTTACAAAAAAGAAAATTTATGAACAAACAAGAATTAGTAAGCGCAATTTGATTCCAATTCATACCTTGAAAATCATTTTGGTTTAGATCTGATTGCAAATTGCACTTTGCTCGTATAAAGATTATTTTACATCTATCTTTAAGGTAAGTTTTACGGTTGATGATCTGGCGTTACCATTGGTAGTTGCAGGATTCCAATTACCTGCATTTTGCATTGCTCGTTCTATTTCTTTGTTAAAAATAATATCTGGCGATTGTGTAAATTCAAAATTGCTTAAGCTGCCATACACGTCTACATTAAACTTAAGCTTAACCTTATGTGTACCCGGGAAATCTGAAAATAAAGTATAATCCAAATTCCCCAAAATAAATTCTTTATATTTTTTCATTCCTAATTTAGGACGTGCTCCACTGTGCTCTTTTATATCTTCATCATAATTAATTGTGACTACTGATCCCGTGGTACTTTCTTTCTTTTTGGTACCATAAGCAACCACAACAACTTCATCCATTGCTAATACATCTGGCTCCATATATCCCAGAATAGTTGTACCTCCTTCAATATCCAATTCAAGCGTTTCCATTCCTATAAAAGATGCTATGAGCTTTTTAATTTCTTCTTCATCATTTGGTAGAGCTAACGTAAATCTTCCGTCAATATCGGTTGTTGTTCCAATGTATGGATTACCTTGCAACATAATACTTACCCCAGGGATAGCCAATTTATCTTCTTTGCCTACTATTTTCCCTTTTACTATTCGTTGTTCATCCAACTCAGATCTTAAATCTGAATAATAAGCCTTAGTGGTTTTTCTTGTCTTTATTGTTAAAGGATTTTTACTTTCTGTTATTTGCACACCTGCAACTTTTCCACTTAAAGCCTGATCAAATTCTTCAGCTTTAACTACAACTACAGAGCTTGTCACTACATGTTTTTCTACTGTAGCATACCCGGTAACTACTATTTCTTCCAATTCCATAATATCTGGTTGCATGTAAACCAATATATTGGTATCTTCCTGGATATTTACTTCCATTGCCTCCATTCCCACATACGAAGCAATTAACTTCTTCATCTCTTCTTCATCTTCTGTTAATGCTAATGTAAACTCTCCATCAATATTGGTTGCAGTTCCAATGTCAGGATTACCTTTTACAATAATATTTACTCCCGGAATTGAAATACTATCTTCACGACTCAAAATTCTTCCTTTAATAATTCGGGTTTTGCCTGCTAATTCTTTTTGCAATGGAGGAGTTAATTCTTTTACTTCAGAAGTATTGTCTATTTCTAATGCTGTAACCTTAGTAGGTTCAGTATTCTCAGACTTTTTATTATCAGCAATAAATTCTTTACTTGTGTCTGTTTCTTCAGCAAAAACTTGTAATTCTTTTTCTTTTTCGAATTGGATACTATCCACAAGTTCTATTTCTTCAGCAATTTGCTCTTTAAGTTTAGGTAATTGATCTATATTATTATTAAATAAAAATATACTTGCACCTATACCAACTATAATCAGGATTCCGGCAGCATATCTGAACCAAACAGGGATAATTCTTTTAGTATCTTTTGTTTTTTGATGTATACTTAATTTTAAATCCTGAATATCCTGTTCCAGCTCATCATCATTTAACTTAGATAAACCGTCAAAAGCTTCTTCTTCAAAAGCATCCTGCATCATTTGCTTTTCAAAATCATGTTTATCCTTACTCTGCAAATTATTGCTGAAATACTCTTTAAAACGTTTATATGTCAGTTTTCTTTTAGACATCTTGGTTTACTGTATGCTGCTCGAGGCAGATTTTTAAATTCCTCTTTCCGTTTTGTATAAAACTCTTTACTTTACTTATATCTAAATCTAATGCACCCGATATTTCTTTATAACACATCTTCTCATAATAAAACATATGAATGCATTTTTGTTGTTCACTTTTTAACTTTTCAATACAGCCTTTAAGCTGATCTTCCAGACTTGATTCCGGAGCTTCATCAATAGGATGCAAAACTTCAGTGGATTCCATAAAATGTTCCGAAGAAAATTTCTCAAAACGTCTCTTTTCCGTCTTATTCTTTCTGATTTCCATTAAGCAGTAGTTTTTAGTAACCACATAAAGCCAGCTTCTAAAATTTTGTATTTCAAATTTAGGGATTTCACCAATAAGATTCTCGAAAATTTTATTTACAGCATCTTTGCTTTCTTCTCTGTCGTTAAGATATTTTAAACACACACCATAAACCAAATGAATATATCTATTGTATAATTCACCTAAGATTTCAAGATCTCCTGTATCCAAATACTGTTTTAAAAGCTCATAATCATCTTTTTTATCAATATTTTTTTGTAAAATTTTCATTTAGTTACGATCAGTAGATCAGCTCAATACGTTCTGGTTATTAAAATAATTTTAAAAAAGATGAAATAATTTTATGCAATTTTTCTTTTTGCTGCACCCTATAGGAAATTACATGTTTAATTTAAAAAATTTAAAGTTATGAAAAAAAATGTATTTCTTATCTCGATTTTAGCACTACTAATAAATTGTAATCTTAGTGCTCGCACAATAAAAGGAACTGTAACCGGAGCTGAAGATGGTCTTTCTATTCCGGGCGTATCTGTTGTTTTAAAGCACAACTCTTCTGTTGGAACTACTACCGACATTGACGGACGCTATTCTATTGCAGCTAATACCAATGATATTTTAGTTTTTAGTTTTATTGGAATGAAAACTAAAGAAGTTAAAGTTCAGGAACTGGATGTTATTGATGTTGCTTTAGAAACAGATGTTTTAGAAATGGATGAGGTTATAGTAGTTGCTTATGGAACACAGCAAAAGACAAGCTATACGGGTTCGGTAGTTCAAGTAAAGATGAATAATGTACTACAAGGTGCAGTTTCAGGAGTTTCTGTTAGAAAGGGATGGGGAAGAAGAAATAAAAAGGAAATTGTGGCTTATGATTCTTATTATATGCCTGAAGCTGAAATTAACAGGGAAGGATATGCTTCTTTAAGTGAAAATGGGTATAAAAATACTATTAAAGCGCCACTTTCAACTTTTTCTATTGATGTTGATGCTGCTTCGTACAGCAACATGCGTCGATTTTTGAATGATGGACAAAAGCCTCCTACAGATGCAGTTAGAATTGAAGAAATGATTAATTACTTTAACTATGATTATCCACAACCAATTAATGATCATCCTTTTTCTATAAACCAGGAATTGGCAACTTGCCCGTGGAACAATGATAATTTGTTATTGCATATTGGCTTGCAAGGAGAGAAAATAGAAATGGATAACCTGCCTGCATCAAACATTGTTTTCTTACTTGATGTATCTGGTTCAATGGATTCACCTGATAAGCTTCCATTACTGAAAAAAGCATTAAAACTTTTAGTACAACAATTACGTGCTGAGGACCGGGTAGCAATAGTTGTATATGCGGGTAGTTCAGGATTGGTGTTGCCTTCTACATCGGGAAATAAAAAAGAAAGAATATTAAACTCTTTAAACAGGTTAAGTGCAGGAGGTTCTACTGCCGGAGCAGCGGGTTTAAAATTAGCATACCAGGTAGCATCAGAAAATTATATTGAGAATGGGAACAACCGTATAGTTTTAGCTACCGATGGAGATTTTAACGTAGGGCTTTCAAGTAATTCCGAAATGGAAGATTTAATTAAAAAAGAACGTGAAAAAGGAATATTCATATCGGTTCTTGGATTTGGTACAGGAAACTATATGGATGATAAAATGGAAATTATAGCCGACAAAGGAAACGGAAACTATGCTTACATTGATAATATTATGGAAGCAAAAAAAGTATTGGTTAACGAATTTGGAGGAACATTATTTACCATAGCTAAGGATGTTAAGATTCAAATTGAGTTTAATCCGGCTATTGTAGAGTCTTATCGTTTAGTAGGTTATGAAAACAGACTTTTAAATGACGAAGACTTTGAAGATGATAAAAAAGATGCAGGTGAATTAGGATCGGGTCATACAGTTACTGCTTTATACGAAATAAAATTGGTAGGCGATAAAACCTTGAAATCAAACAAAGGGAAATTAAAATATCAAACATCAATTTTAAATACCCTTGCTAAAGCTGGTGATGAGGTAGCTACAGTAAAATTCAGGTATAAAAAACCAAAAGGAACAAAAAGTATTTTACTTGAAAAGGTAATACCATATCAAAGCAGTGCAAGCGAAGAGATGTCTGATAACTTTAGATTTTCTGCAGCAGTTGCTGGTTTTGGAATGCTATTGCGCGATTCTGAATACAAAGGAGATGCAACGTATAAATTGGTTACCAGGCTTGCTCAAGGATCAAAAGGAGAAGACCAGGAAGGATACAGGAGTGAATTCATTCAATTAATAAAATTGTCGGAGCATTTATAAACAGATTGAATTTATTATTTAAAATCTAAACTAAAAAGAGGCTGTCCAAAAAGTCTTTGTGTGCCTTTGCGTTTCCTTTGCGCTACTTTGTGGTATAATGACAAAATGTTGTTACACAGAGTTTCACAAAGAAGACCCAAAGTTTCGCAAAGTAGAAAAAACTACAATTCTT
>DAOVYZ010000134.1 GCA_030635365.1 Bacteroidales bacterium | reverse complement strand
TATCAGCCAAAAATATTATTCTTGCAACGGGTGGGAAATCTTACCCTGCGACAGGTTCAAATGGAGAAGGTCATGAACTAGCCCGGCAAGTGGGTCATTCAATAGAAAAGCTACGGCCTGCTTTAGTGCCCATAGAAACAGAAGGTGATATGGCACAACGGCTACAAGGGCTTAATTTGAAAAATGTAAAAGCTGTTGTATGGGTAAACAATAAAAAAGTAGATGAAGCTTTTGGGGAATTACTTTTCATGGACTTTGGCCTATCTGGCCCCATTATACTGACTCTAAGCAGGCTTGTTGTTGATGAGCTGCAAAAGAATAATAAAGTGGAAATCACGATTGACTTAAAACCGACCCTTGATGATCAAAAATTAGATAATCGATTGATTCGTGACCTGAATGAACACGGCAAGAAAAAGATAGGAAATATATTTCGTAACTGGTTGCCCGTAGCAATGATTTCTGGTTTTATTGATCTTTTAGGGCTTGACCCCGAAAAAGAATGTCACCAAATTTCATCAAATGAGCGAAAAAAAATTCGATTTTACCTAAAAAATTTACGTTTTACGATTACAAATCATCGTTCATTCAAAGAAGCTATAATAACTGCCGGGGGTGTTTCTACGAATGAAATATATTCTAAGACAATGGAATCCAAATTGATCTCAGGACTCTTTTTTGCAGGCGAAATCATTGACCTTGATGCTGAAACCGGGGGTTATAACCTTCAAATAGCATACTCTACAGGATGGCTAGCTGGTAATTCGAGCATGGCGAATTAAGCATTTAAACCAAATGATCCGGCAATCTATATTTTCTCGTGTACCTCCAGCCTTCTCTTATAATCGGCAATTTCTTCACTTACTTTCTTAATAAGTTTTTTATTAGATGATGACGGTTTGTTACTCTCTGAATTATATTTTGAAGCTTTTTCTATATTTTCAAATGCTTTTGTAAAGTCTAACATCCACCAATAAGCTATGCCCATGTTATAATATAGCATGGTGGTGATTTGCTCATTAATTCTTGCTTTTTTATCTGAAGATGATTCTTTAAGGGCATTTTCCCAAACGGCAATTGCATTATTTAACTCTGTGTTTATGTCATCAGGAGCAGACTGGGAAGAAATCATTTCAAAAGCTTTTTCCATATTGAGTATGGCAGATTCTAAATCAGAATAATCCATCTTTTTTCCTTTCCCCGATGCAATTTTTATTTTTTTAGTTACCTCAAGGTAAGAGAAATTGCTTGCCAGTGTATTTTTAATTTCTGTTAGAGCCTTTTTATCACATTTGTTTTTTAAGTCTTTAAAAAGTTCATCTTGTTGGGCATTAAATTTTGAGTCTAGTTCAGAAGTTGAATAAGTCCATTTTTCAAAATCGATATTCAAAAGTTTCTCATCATGTTCAATTGGTTGCTCAAAAATAGTCGCCCCATCATTGCTTGTTAATTTAAGGCTTACAGGATATATACAATTGATTTTATAATAATAGCCTGTAACATTCTTCCCTTGATTCACATTGAAAACATCTTTTGTAATAAGTTCCTTGTTGATTTGGAAATCTTCAAAATTAACTGCAATTAAAATATCACTTTGATCTTCAGATTTTGAATATCCCTGTAATTTTAGATATTGATTTTTTAATTTATTAAGATCTGTATTTTCTAGAGTAACGTCCATACTTAATACAGATTTGTATGTTTTAATACTTTCATCAAGAGGTTGTAAGGGTAATTGCGTATAGCTGATTTTTACATTATTCATATCTGTTTTTTGAGCAAATGCCATAACAGATAGAATTAATAAAAGTGCTACAATTCCAATTCGTTTTTGAATATTTACCAGGGTCATAACTTAAAGGTTTTAATAATTATTAGTTATGATTAAAAGTACAAAAAATAATAGACTATACAAATAACCAAAAAGTTATAAGTTGTGTGCAAGTATAACTTAACGTGTTGAGGGTAAGATTTGGCGGGATTTCGCCCCGTTTCTTATCCCGTTGATAAAGTGAGAGGTTTAGGGGTGAAACTCCTTTACCTACTCGACTTTATTCTGTAATCAAATCATTTAAAGAGTAATTTTGATATTTCTTACTTTTGACCTTTTTTAGTTTTTTCAACTCATTTTTTGCCTGAATTTCTATCCACAGCATTGGATCAATGTTAAATATTTTTCCAAATATAAGAGCAAATTCATAGTTTATTGGACGTTTTCCGCTAATCAATTTACTTAAATTTGATGGATTAAGTCCTATGTAGTTGGCAAACTTATTTTGGTGAATATGTAAAGTCTTTAAATATAACTTTAGGAATTCTCCAGCCAGCCTTATATCATGCCCCTCCGATTTTAAATAATCTTCCATTTTAAATTTAAGAGCCAATAATTCTATATTCCGTTTTTGTTCAATTGAACGCTCCTTTGATTTGTTTAATAAATTTGCTTGAAACTCATTAAAGCTATCTGTTCCTATGTCCATGCGATTGGTTAAAGCACCATTTGTTGGTTCTATTTGTTCATTTTTTTTCATGGACTTTTGTATAAATATTCATTAATCAATTTTATTCCCGCTTCCGAATCTATAAACATCCGTTGTCCAAGAGCCAATTCTGCACCATATTTATCAGAGTACCACTTAATCAAATCTGTTTTAGAGACAAAGGTTAAAAAGCCTTTATATCTTCCGTCAAGTTTGAAACTTTTTCTACAGGCAAAAGCAATTAAACAACCAGCTACATAATCATATCTTTTATTATTCTTTCCAATGTTATGAGGTGCAATTTCTACTGCATCCATAATTAACATCTCACTTTCAACCTTTAAATGCAAAACACCTTCAACACTTTGTGGTGTTTCAATGGTTCTCAGAATAAATGTTTGAGCATCTTGTTCTTGAACTAATTGTTTCCAATTAAATTTCCATCCATCTTTCTTTAATGGTACATTTTTTCTTTCTGCAGCAACTGTTTCTGCTTCAATAAGTCTGTTGCTTTTTGTATCTAAGATATATACCATTCACCAAATATTATAACAACAACAAAGATAATGAAAAATTGTCAGAATTGTACAATAAAGATATGATTTATTGTCAAAAGGCGCAATGTTTATTGAAGGGTTTTCTTGAATGTGGTGTAACATATTATAACCGTCCAATCTTGTAGTGCCCTTTGCTGCCCTTTTTCCAATATATCAAGCTGCCAAAGGCTAAAATAATGGAAATTATTAACATTTCTTTTGAGCCCAAATAGGTATTAAATTTTACAGGTTCGGTTAATGCTATTTTTGTATCTGTATATATATGCCTGCTTCCAAACATAATAACCATCCACCCAAAATGAAGAGCCCAGGAGTATGTAATATGACCTGTTTGAAGTATTAAATTGTTTCTCACAAACCCAATGAAAAATAAGGTAACTAATGTCGAAATTTCTATTATCCCACGATCATTAAATATCCATTTATAGAAGGCATAATGAATTAACGAAAAAACAAGTGCCAGTCCTATTGAAGCTACTATGGGACTAATTTTATATTTTTTAACTGAAGTAAAAAGTATTATTGCTCCAATAACTATCTCTTCGTTTAGAATATAAAATATATCATGGTAATAATTCTTCCAATTTGTATAAAAAATTGATATGTTATGTTTATTGGCAATATACTTCATTAGTACTAAAGAACTAATTATAAATATTCCTGCTAAAAATAAAGATTTAATTCCTGTCTTAAGATTTAATCTTAATCCAATCATATTTAGAAAATCCTTTTTCCAGATCAGATAACTAAAAAACAGTATTAAAACAGTTCCTATGGAAGAGTTCCACCACCCATTAAAATAATAATAAGAAAATAAAATATAGGATAACCCTAAAAGGGGCATCCATAAATTGATTATTAGAAATTTATGAATTTTACTACTCATTTTTGATTGAGGCTATCTTAAATTTGTTTGCACAAATACCAACAAGTTTAAACTGAATTGCTAGGATTATATAAGTTCTTTTACTTCTTATACAAGTTTCTTACTTCAGGTAATAAAGCAAAAAATACTATGGCTATTCCAATAAACACATAAAAAGTATGTACCCAATGGACAGCATTTATAATTAACATTTCCAGTTGAATCCACATAATAAGTATAAAGCCAATGTATATACAAAAGGTCCATGTCCAGTGCATATCCTTAAAAAAGTTAATTTTTTCTGCTAACTTGGCTTTAGGCTTTTTTAGTAAAGCAAAAACTAATATTACAGGGATAACTCCAAGAATTGAAAACAAAAATAAACCTGGTATTAAAAAGTTACTAAAGATAGTTCCTTCTATTATATGAATGGGCATTTTTAGAAATTCTCCCGAAGGAGAAACAACCAATGCTCCACCACCCCAAATAGCTCCTAACCCTAAAAATGCTAATAAACCGATTAAAATATTTCTTGAAATTTTTGCTTTCATAGTTTTATCTATATTAAATTATGAAGGTTATAATTATTGAAAATATCTATTTGCTGTGCCAATTCCATTGTACTTTTAAATATGAGGCGAAGTTTATTGTCTCTGTTTTATTTAAATTATACGTATAGAGAATACCTGGTCCAAGTTCCAGTGTAAACGAATAAGTTTTATTAAGCAACCTGAAGCTTTCATGTATCCACCCACAACTGGCTACAGTTGTATTAAAGCCAACAAACCCCCCACCTGCTTTTATTGTTATGCCATTTAATTTGATTTTTTGTTTATTTTTTTTGTAAAGCTTAGTTAAATAAAAGTTTGACCCACCTGAAATTATAAATGTATGAATGTATTTTTTTGAAGTGTTTCCATAACTTTCCGACACTCCTGCTCCTATGTTGTAAGATGTTCCAAGTTCAAAAGCAAATTTTTCGGAGACATATATTCTGGTTTGCAAACCAATCAATCCAAACCCTCCTAATGAAATACCATAAGAAAGGCCTCCTCCATAACCATCAATTTCTGTTACCTGAGTTTTTTCTATTTGTTCAATTTGAGGAAAGTTAAATGTGTATAACTGTCCATCACTTGTTTTTATAATAATATATTCATTGGGAACCTGAGAAATAATACAACCTTTTATAATTGAGCCGTTTTTAAGATAAACCACATCTTGAAGTTCCTGGGAAAATATTGTAGTTGTTATAAAAATTCCAATGATTAGGCCGATAATTTTTTTCATTCTGCAGATTTTTAAAAATTCATATAAAATTTGTTTGCCAATAGCAATATAGGGATACTGGTTAACATCATTATTAAAAAAGGGAGCCATCTAGAAGGTTCCATTTCTTTGTTATAATCATATCTTTCTTTAGATACAATATCAATCGCTATTCCATCAGTACTTTTCTTAAATAATTCTTTAAACCATTCTTTATGTGTAACAATAAAATAGAGGTTGTGTGATTCATCTAATTGTATTCCAAACTGAATCTCTTTAGGTTTATTATTTAGAAGAGTTATACATTCTTTGCACTTTTTATAGTATTCATTCCCTGGATTTTTAATATCATAATATTCCTGAGAATATAGATTATTAGTAATTAAAAAAAGAACAATAAGAATTAGAAATTTTAGATTCTTCATAGTATTTAGTTTACTTCTCCTTTAGGTAAATTTATATAAAAACTTGAAGATAATAAATTCAGTTTAAATTACAAGGGATTTTATACGAGTTCATACATAGGGATGTTCATTTCATACAATCTATATCGTTAAAATCACTATTTAATTATTCAATATAATTCTGTACGAACAGGGAATGTATATTTTACTTTCACATTTTTCCCATTTTGTCGTCCAGGATTGCATCCAGGGATAGAATCAAGAGCATTAATAACAGTTTCCTTCACCAAAATTCTTTAGAACATTCTTCTTTATAATAGGGGAAGCCTATTTTTTACATGTAATTGATAATAAGGACTATATAAATTCAGCATTCTTGAAATGTTGATAAAAACAGGGATTATCAACCAAAATTTCTATACCTCTTGCCAAAAACACGCAATGTCGGTTATGCTAACTTGGCTTTAGGCTTTTTTAGTAAAGCAAAAACTAATATTACAGGGATAACTCCAAGAATTGAAAACAAAAATAAACCTGGTATTAAAAAGTTATTAAAAATAGTTCCTTCTATTATATGAATTATAACTTTATTAAAAGTCCAACATATAAGGAATATGATAATAAACCGGCAGGTACTAATACCATTTTCGAATTAAACTCAATATCAGAAAAAATACTGATAAACTTTGTATCACTCAATTTTATATTGGTTCCGAGACTAAGCGAAACAGAACGGTATCCGGGATAATAAAAATTTAATCCATATGATAATCTTGGGCGGAACAATCCTTTAGGATAAATATATTCTAACTGGATAGGGAATTTGTAATAGTCAACTTTTTTCCCATCTACATCTTCCAGAAGAACAAATAATATACCGGTCTTAAAATACATTTTTTCATTTGTTCTTGGCATCCAAAAATGTGTTAACACTCCTCCATGAAAGTAAAATGTCTCATTTATATCATCAACATTTTCATAATAAGTAATCCCACCAACAATTTCAGGTATTAATTTTATTAATGGTGGGTTTTTATTATAAATAATGCATTTAGTTCCTTCACAAACTTTATTATGATAGTCTTTCGCTAATTCAATAAGCTCTTGATGCTCAGGTTCTTTTACCTTTTTTATTCTTGACTGAAATTCAGGAGCATCTTGCATGTAATAAATCAATATACCAATATGTTTCTTAGATTCATAATATACATTTTTCTTGTCAATATATTTAATACCTTCTTCATAAGGCATTTCTGTCAATAGCTCACCTTCTTTATCAATGTAGTAATGGTCTCCTTTTTCATCGCGCATATAATAGAAATCTATTTCTCCATCAATCAAGAATTCAAGAAACACATACCTGTTATTTATTACTTTTGATACAAAATATTTGCTGTCAATAAACCTAAAAGCAGTTATTTCACTTGGGGAATAATCTTTTATTACATTATCAGCATTTTTAAATTTACATACACTACTCATTAGTAAATCCCCTCGATAATCAATATTTCCATACAGAGTATCACCTGAATTTTTTATAATATATCCTGATCTGAAATCTGTTTGAGCATTTAATACCTCTGTTGAAATAATTAATATTATTAAAATTAATTTGTTTAATTTCATATTACTAGTATTATGTTAATTTTTAAGTTGCCATTGTTGCATGTCTAGCCTTAAGATATAAACTATGGATCATACATTATTAGGTTGCATTTGTTAATACCATAATTAGTGTTTATATTATGAAGATAAACATTTTGTTGTTAAAAAGTTTGAAGATAATAATTCTAGTTTAAATTACAAGGGATTTTATACGAGTTCATACATAGGGATGTTCATTTCTTACTCTGGGTTTTTATTCAACAGATTTTAAAAAACCAGTTAATGATTCCCAGCACTTTTCATGTTCTTCCGTAATTTCCCATAATCCTCTTGAATCGTGAATACCTTTAGATTCCGGTAAATAGTATGATTTATTAGCCCCGGGTATTTGGTCGTAAATTCCTTTCCACGAATCATGCTCGTTTTTTGCAGAACTGAACCATACAGGGCATTCTATTTCTTTAGCATATTCTTTTATTTGCTTATTCTCAAATTCGAAATATTCGCCTGGTGAGAAGGATACTATTCCGGATATATCTTCCTTATATTTTTGCCCTAAAACAAAAACAAGAGATGCTGAGTAGGAGCTGCCCCAAACTACAATTTTTCTTGATGGGCAATTATCTTTTACAAATTTTAATGCTGCTTCTAAATCTGGAAATGCATCGGGGTATTTGGTGGATTTGCCTTTTTTAACAGCATCTTTATTTGTTTCGTTAATAACTCCGTTAACTTCTTTACCAGATCTTTGATCTATTGCCATGCACGAATATCCTAATTCATTTAGTTTTGGTGCAATGGGCCTATATTCACCACGACTAAATCCGGCTTGATGAAACAATATTATAAAAGGGGTAGTTCTATTTTCTAATTCATATAAATCAGCTTTTATGTTAACTCCATCACTACTTTTCAAGTTAATTGTTATACCACTGAAGTCATCATTAACTTTTTGAGCTATTACTGAAATGCTTGATATACCTACATAAAGAAGTATGACTAATGTTATTATCGATTTTTTCATTGCTATATTTTTTGTTAATACTGTTGTGAAGCTACAAATTATTTCAAAATGATCAAACAATAAGAATTTTCATTTT
>DAOVYZ010000388.1 GCA_030635365.1 Bacteroidales bacterium | reverse complement strand
TGATTGAGATACCATGATTTTTTATAACGAAATTTAAAATTATGTATTACACCATATTAATTTTAATAAATTTGCAGACTAATTAGTGCCTGTCCATAAAGTCAAGAGTTTGGACTAGAAAGTTTGTTTTCAAGGCTTGCGAAATTATAAAAAGGCTAAGTTTACTGGTGTAAATGGGTGTTTTTATAATGAGTGTAACGAAGAAAACAGACTTTATAGACGAACTCTAATTAAGTATTATAAAGGGATATAAAAATGAATAATGTAAAGTCGGAACTATCTCAAAGATTATATATAGAAACTTACGGATGCCAGATGAATGTTGCGGATAGTGAGGTTGTTGTTTCAGTGTTACAAGATAAAGGTTATATTATAACCGAAGATATTAATGAAGCTGATGTAATACTTGTTAATACCTGTTCAATTCGTGAAAATGCAGAACAGCGTGTATGGGGAAGATTAGATGTTTTTAAGCAAATAAGAAAAAAGAAGCCGGAACTTACTGTTGGAGTGATTGGGTGTATGGCTGAACGTTTAAAGGAGGAACTTATTGAGAAGAAAAAAATAGTTGACCTTGTTGTTGGCCCTGATGCTTACCGTGATTTGCCAAATTTATTGGAAACGGCAGGATCCGGACAAAAAGCGGTTAATGTAATTTTGTCAAAAGAAGAAACGTATGCTGATATAAGCCCTGTTCGTTTAGATAAAAATAAAATATCAGCTTTTGTATCAATAATGCGTGGCTGCAATAACATGTGTTCCTATTGTATTGTGCCTTATGTTCGTGGTGGGGAGCGTAGTCGTGATTATATGTCCATTTTAAGAGAGGTGGAAGACTTATTTAAGAAAGGCTATAAAGAAGTTACTTTAATAGGGCAAAATGTTGATTCATATGGTTGGGAATCTGGTGAAGTAAACAAGACAATAAAATTTGCCCGGTTACTTGAAATGGTTGCAAAGATAAATCCTAAGCTTAGAGTCAGGTTTTCTACTTCGCATCCCAAAGATATGTCTGATGAGGTTCTTTATGTTATGGCAATGTACAATAATATTTGTAATCATATTCATTTACCTGCACAATCGGGGAGTACTAATATCCTTGAGAAAATGAATCGTGGATATACCAGGGAATGGTATTTGGATAGGATTTCTGCCATTAAAAGGATATTACCCGAATGTGCTATTTCTACGGATATTATGACAGGATTTTCAGGTGAGGCCGAAGAAGATCATAATGAAACACTAAGCTTAATGCAAGAGGTAAAATATGATTTTGCGTACATGTTTAAATATTCGGAAAGGCCAAAGACTTATGCTGCCCGCCATTTAACAGATGATATTACTGAAGAGATAAAAGCCAGAAGATTGACAGAGATTATTGATTTACAAAATAAATTATCTGAAGAAAGTAAAAAAGAAGATTTAGGGAAGATTTTTGAGGTATTGGTTGAAGGTATTTCAAAAAAATCCGAAGATCAATTATTTGGAAGAAATTCTCAAAATAAAGTTGTTGTATTTCCGAAGAATAATTACAAAACCGGAGATTATGTTTTTGTAAAAATAATGGATTGTACATTAGCAACTCTTATTGGTGAGCTTATAGAATAAAATAAATTTTCAGGAAAATAAGATTGATTATTACAAAATAAGTTTGTGGCAACAATCAATTTTAAAAATATAAGGTAAATACAGTTTCGGTATTAGGTATTGAACTTACATCTATATTATAGCCATGTTGTTTCATAATATTTTTTGAGAGGCTTAATCCAATTCCGGAGCCATTTTCCTTTGAGGTATAAAAGGGTGTAAATATTAAATCCATTTTGTCAGGAGGAATTCCTTTTCCATTATCTATTACCTGAATTATAGTTTTTGCATTTTCCTCAGATGAGGCATTTATATATATATTCTTGTCTTTTGTTTCGCCTAAAGCTTCAATAGAATTTTTGATTAAATTGATCATAACCTGTTCAATGAGTTTCTTATCCATAAAAATTTCAAGTTCTTCAGGTGAAATACTATGGCTAATTGTTATATTATTTTTATTTAATGTATCGTACATAAAGAGGGATAAATCTTCAATTAACTCCTGAACTCTTATATTTTGAGGTTCAGGTTTTATGTTTGTCGTGATACTACGAAATTTTTGCACAAAATTGTTTAAGCCCTGGCTTCGTTCTTCAATAATGTTAACCGATTGTACAGTTTGTTCAATAATATCATCATTAAGGTCTTTAATGCCCTTAATTTTTTTATTTGTTTTAAGATGTTTTGAGATATTATTTGTTAATCCAATTATAGGTGACACAGAATTCATTATTTCATGTGTTAGAACACGGTTTAATTTTTGCCAGGATTCAATTTCTTTATGGTCTAGTTCGAGTTTAATATCATGTAACGAGATTAAAGATGTTTCTTTATTAAGTAATTTAAATTTTGACAATTTTATTGCAAGCTGCAATGATTTTCCATTAATATTAATTGGTAGAATTTTTTGCTCTCCCGGAGATAAACTTAAAATGAACTCTGAAAATCCATGGTATATATTATTTAATGATTTTATATTATTCAGGCTTTTGATATTAAATAGGCCTTTAATAGAATCATTCATTAGCAGTACTTTTAGTTTATTATCAAATGCAATAAGTCCAATATTAACGTGGTTAAATATATATTGTAAAAACAAATACTGATTTTCTTTTTCAATTTGTGCGTTTTGAATTACTTTATTTATTTCGTTAAAATAACCTGACAGACTCTTAAATGGAGTATTTTCAAGGCTTTTTGAAAAGTCAATACTTGTATTGCTTTCTTTTATGTAATTAAGGAAACGTTCAAAGAAGATATTTGATTGATTAATATATTTTATTAAAAAGTATGTTTGAAAAAATATCAAAAACCCTAAAAAAGATGTGGTGTATAAGAAGTTATAATTCAATAGTGAATAACCAAATATCAAACAATTTGCTAAAATAAGTGATACTCGTATTATAATATTGATATAGTACTTTTTATAAACCATATTTTTCGATTTTTTTATATAGTGTTTTTCTGGTTACTCCCAGAGTATCTGCTGTTTTACTAATATTCCCATTACAATTAATAAGGGCATTTTTGATAGTTTTTTTTTCGACTTCTTCAAGATTAAATGAATCAAATGGATTGGTTTTATCTTGTTGGTTAGTGAAATAAAAATCTTCGGGTTTTAAGATGTCCGTTTCACTTAAAATAACGGCTTTCTCAATGGCGTGTTCCAGTTCACGTATATTCCCGGGTCATTTGTGTTCTTGAAGTTTGTCAATTGCTTTTTTACTAATTTTCAGTTTATGTTTCTCGTATTTTTTTGTAAACCTATTCAGGAAAAATTCTGTTAATCCAGGAATATCATCTTTTCTCTTTCTTAAAGGAGGAACCTCAATTTGAATTGTATTAATTCTATAAAGTAAATCTTCCCGGAAAGGTCGTTTGTAATTAGCTCATTTAAATTTTTGTTGGTTGCAGAGATGAGCCTTATATCAATAGGAACGGATTTATTTGTACCGATGGGAATTATTTCACGATTTTGAAGTGTTGTAAGTAGTTTGGATTGGAGATTCATACCTAAATTTCCAATTTCATCCAAAAACAAAGTCCCTCCGGATGCTGATTCCATTCGTCCTATTCGGGATTCCTTTGCATCTGTAAATGCTCCTTTGGTGTGTCCGAATAACTCACTTTCGAAAAGTGTTTCGCTAAGCGATGCCATATCTAATGTTATTAATGCTTCTTTTGATCTTTTCGATTGTTTGTGTATTTCTCTGGCAATTAATTCTTTGCCCGTTCCATTTTCTCCTAATATTAAAACATTTGCATCGGTTTTTGATACCTTATTAATTGTTTCCAGTATTTTTAGGAATTCCGGTGATGAACCAATTGGTTTTTGATATTTTGAGTAGTCAGATGCTCCTAGATACTCCTGTTTTTGTTTAAGAGTTCTTATTTCATTTTTTGATTTCCTCAGTTTTAACCCTGATTTAATTGTGGCAATCAATTTTTCATTGTCCCATGGTTTAGTTATAAAATCAGTTGCTCCACGTTTCATAGCCTCAACTGAAAGTTCAATATCTCCATAT
>DAOVYZ010000047.1 GCA_030635365.1 Bacteroidales bacterium | reverse complement strand
GTGAATACGGTATTACAACATTTTCTTTTGTTGACAGCGATACTTTTGGCAACAAAGAACATTTCGAAAGATTACTTGACTTAATAATTGAACTAAAATTTAAAAACGAAGAAGATTATATTTTTTGGGCAGAAATTATTCCAAATAATATGTTTAATAAACAGATTATGGAAAAAATGGCTATTGCAGGCTTTAAAAATATCTTTATTGGCTATGATGCCCTTTCTGATTCATTATTGCAGAAGATGAATAAAAGCAATAGCTTTTCTGATAATCTATTTATAGTAAAACATTCTATAAAGAATGGCATCACTCCTACTGCCAATGTAATTAAACATGTGCCTGAAGAAACTGAGAATGATGTGCAAGAATGTATAAATAATCTTCATTTTTTACGATTTTTTTATAATAATAGTATAGTTTCATTTTCGCATATTTATGTGGACTTGGTGCTTTCGTCATCGACAAAATACTACTCCTTAATGTCGGATGATGATAGAAATAAATATAACACTGATGATTTAACATATTTACTTCCGGACTATTTTTCAAACACCAAAGATCGTTTCCGTTTATTCAGATATAAAAAAGATATACCCGATAATGATAAGGAATGGCTTAAGTTGGTTGACATTGAAGAGTATTATAAAAGCAATAGGTTTTCTTACAAGATTCAAGTAAACAATGGCATTTCTTATTATACAGAATATTGTAATGAAACAGAAATAGAAAATATTGTATTTGGTGAGCCGGAATATGAATGCATTTTAAAATCACTTGAACATAAGGTACTTACGTTAACTGAATTACAATCAAATATAAAAAAAGTATATCCAGATATTACAGTTGACAAATTAAAAGAAATGCTTATAAATCTGAAAAAAGCATATTTAATTTATTTCAATGCCAATTATTCAAATATTGTTTCTGTAATAGCTTATACTGAAATTTAGAATTTTATTACTTAAAAAAAGCCTGACTGCCAGTCAAGTAAGTGTTTTGTTTGGGTTGTGCTAGAAAGGTGTATTAGTACACCCCCTGCCCTTTTCTTTTAACTTTTACTTATTCAGGCCCCTCTTTCTTTTACTCAAAATTTAAATTATCCGTATATTTAAACCTTGTTCAACCATATGTGTCATAATAAAAAGAATAACAAACTCTTATTTAAATCTTTATAAACCACATAAAAAGAAAACCTATCATGATTTTTTTTAAATTACCATTACTTGCAGTAAGTATTATCATTTTATTATCGCTATCAGGAAATAATGAGCTTCAAGCACAATCAAATAAAAAAATACTAACTATTGAGGATGTAAAATTATGGAGGAATCATTCTGTTACATTATCTGACAGTGGCAATTGGTATACAGTACTTTATAGTTTATCTGAAAAACCTGAATCAAAAAAAGATTCAACAAAAGAAAATAGTGATAAAAAGAAAAAGAATCCCGATTTCTATGGGAAAGATAACGAAACTGATATTCTTTATATCTGTCATTCTGAGGGAGGTGTAAAATACCAGGTTACCGATGGTAGCAATCCTGTATTTTCATCAGCATCGGACTGGATAGCCTACCAGGTAAAAAAGGAAACTGAATCGAAAAAAGAGAAGAAGGAAAAGGATGAAAAGACTATTGAATTGAAAAACCTCAAAACAGGTTATACTGTACAGTACAAATCAAATGCAGAATACAAGTTTGCTGAAGATAAGAATTACTTTATTACCAGTGATGAAAATAGCCTCTTGATTTACGGCCTGGATAATCGCAGGGAACACTACATTGGAAATATAGGTGAGTATTTAATCGATAAGAAATCAGATTATATTGCTTACACCATATCTTCGGAAGATAAAAGAGGAAATGGAATTTATCTGTATAACCTGAAAAATATGACAACAATGGCATTACAAACCGGCAATTTTATTTTTTCGAACCTGTCATGGAATAACGAAAAAACTGCCCTGGCTGCTTACAAGTATAATAAGCTTAAAAAGAAGGTTGATTATATAAACATGAGTATTGTTGTAGTTTCCGGAATTAATTCTGACAATCCTGAATCGTTTGAATACCTTGTAAAAGATTTTCAGGGAATGCCAGATAATATGGGGCCTGCTGTAAAATTTGCCCAATATTCTAATAAAATTACATGGAGTAATGATGGTGAGCGTTTGTTTATAAAGATCAAGGAGTATGATCAGAATAAAGAAAAGAAAGGTAAAAAGGATAAGGAAAGTAAAGAAGGACCAACAGTTGATGTCTGGCACTGGAAGGATAAAAAACTTCTTTCCCAGAGAATGATGGAAGAAAAAAGAAAGAAGAATGAAGTATACGATGCCATTTTTTTTCTTAAATCGAAAAAGATTGTACAGCTAAGCAGCAAAGAGATTCAAGACTTTATTGTAAGTGAAGGGACAGACAATTGGGCAGTTGGGACAGATAACCGTGAATATATATCGGACTGGGATGTAAGTAAAGATGACTTATACAGGATAAACCTTTTAACCGGTGACAAAAAACTGTTTGAAAAAAAATACAGTGGAATTGTGGAAATGTCTCCTGATGGAGAAAAGATAATTTTATGGGATGGTGAACATTACTGGTATTACAATTTAAAGGACGATTCAAAGTATAATATTACCTCTGGTATGGATGAGTCTTTTGTTGATAAAGAAAATGACCTCTATGGCTACATTCCTGATTATGGTTTTGTGGGGTGGGTAAAAGATCAAAATGCTGTGATTGTCAACCACAAACTTGATTTGTGGCTTCTACCTCTTGATGGCAGTTCAAAAACGCAAAACCTCACAGAATCAGTTACCTCAAAAGATTCTATACGCTTCCGTTTTGATGATATGAGTTTTACAAGAAAACCTGAGATTGATGAACGTTATATCGATCTTTCCTCCCCTAATATTTTATATGCTTTTAATATTAAAACAAAATATGCCGGTTATTACCAATTGCAAAACGGCCAATTAAAAGAACTTATATACAAACCTGCATCCTATTCAAGTTCAAGATGGCGAAGTGGATTGATAAAAGCAGAAAAATCGGATGCGGTTATCTACAAGATGGGCAATTATCAGAATTATCCGGAAGCATATTTAAGTAATTTGGGTTTCTCAAACTCTAAAAAGATTACAAACACTAATTCATAGCAGAAAAGTTACAAGTGGGGTAAGCGTATTTTAATTGATTATACTAACGATGATGGAAAGCCCTTGCAAGCAGTGTTAAGTATTCCGGATAATTATAAAAAAGGACAGAAGCTGCCAATGATTGTGTATTCATACGAAAAAATGTCGCAAAGTATGTACAGATATGCTTCACCCTACCTTTCCGGTGCAAGTGTATGTGAGATGATGTATGTATCAGATGCTTATCTGTTTTTACGTCCTGATATTCACTTTAATATTGGAACACCACATTCTGATATGCATGAATGTATAGATGCTGCAATTAGGAAAGTAATTGAACTGGGATATGTCGATGAGAAACGTATTGGGTATGAAGGATTCAGTTATGGGGGCCATTGCGGAATGTATATATCAACTCAGGATAATAGGTTTGCTGCAATTGCTGCAGGAGCCGGAGTAAGTAACCTGGTTCAGGGATTTAATATTGATATTGTACGCGACGGTAGTAATGAACAGGATTACTATATTACCAGCCAAGGAAGACTTGGTACTGACCCTACTTCTGATACAGAGATGTTTATATCAGAATCGGCGGTTTTTAATGCGCAGAATATGAATACACCTTTATTGCTGTTTCATGGTACTGCAGATAATGTTGTACAATGGGAGCATTCCTTTGGATTATATAGTATTTTACGTTACCTGAAAAAGCCTGTTGTTTTTCTTTCATATCAGGGAGAAGGGCATGGATTAAGGAAAAAAAGTAACAGACTGGATATTCAAATACGGCTAAAAGAATATTTTGACCACTATCTTAAAGGCAAAGAAGCCGGAAAATGGATTATTGAAGAACTACCCTATAAGCCAAAAGAAGAAACCAAAGACAAAGAAAAAGATAAGAGGACTTTACCAATGTGGAAATAAGCTCTCAATTCTTTTTATGGAGGATTAACGTTAGATAAAATTGGGTTGTAATAAAAGAAGTATGAATTTTTAATAAACTGCAAAATCCTCGCTATTATTATGAATAGAACATTATAATAGATAACTCGCAAGAATTAGTTATATAGTAGACACTAAGGGCGCAAAGTATTTATAAATAATTATTTCTTTCTTGGCGTCTTAGTGACTCAGCGGTAAGTTTTTTGAACAATCTCAGTTTTTATATTAAATTATAACAAACCAGAGTTTGAAGATAACGTAAATATAATTTCCCATTGGCTACCACAGGAACTGTCCATGCTTGATATCTTACTTCTCCCAGGGCATTTTCAATTTTACCAATTACATTGAAAGCTTTTGGATCTGGTTTAACCAGAAACAAGCCCCCTTTTACATCCATACAAATTAAATGCCTATCAACATAAGTGGTAGTCCCCTGCCCCATTTCTTTTGTGCTCCACATTTCATTTCCTGTTTTTAGCTCAACACATTTAAATTCACCTTTATTTCTTCCACTAAATCCGGAGTACCCGTAAACATATCCATCAATTATTACCGGGTCGGAATGGTGTGCTGAAATGGCTTCATTTTTCCATAATACCTTAAAGTTATCACGGGTAAACTCTATAGCCTGGCAACCCATTTGAAAGGATGTATTAAAAACTATATTATCAGCAACTACTGGCGTAGTGGCATTCATTTCAAATTCCCACGGGGCACGCCATAAATCTTTACCTGTTTCAGGATCCATACATGCCAATCCCTTTCCATGATACACCAAAAGATTTGTATCCCCCTCGACATTAATTAAAATGGATGCTGCGAATCCTGCCAAACCCTCATAGGATTTCCAAATCAATTCGCCATTATATTTATTAAAAGCTAAAACCAGTGCTTTTCCACCACCCTGCACAACAACCATATCTTTGTATACTACAGGAGAACTGGAATGTCCATGTTGCAACTCTCCTCCACCTAAATCATTCACATTTTGCCTCCAGATCAATTTTCCGTCTGTTAACTGCCAACAAACAAGATCACCACTTCTCCCAAAAGTATAGACATAATTTGTATCAATAAAGGGCGTAGCACGCGAACCGGGCCCGTGTGCTGTTCCTGCTTCAGCTTCGTACGAACCCTGCCATATTAATTCTCCATTATCAGTATTGATGCAAAAGACAAGATCACTGGTTTCATCTCTTCCCGGAATTACTAATCTGTTTCCAACAATTACCGGAGCCGACCATGAAGCAGTTTGTTGCCCCTGGCATAGGAAATTAATCTCCCATAATTTTTCCAGGCCTTCAGTCCAGTCTGTTTTAATTCCTGTTACCGGGCTTTTTCCATCAAAATGTGGGCCTCTCCAATTAGGCCAATCGGCATTTCCCTTATTCATTTCAGATATGCCTGCTTTTTCTGTAGGAATGACATCATGTTTTCCTGTAATTTTTTGCTCTTTATTTATCGATTTATAAGCATAGTATGCGAAAGCAGCAAATAATATTATTAGTACTACTAAAACTCTTAACGTAATTTTCCAGAATTTTTTCATAACAGAATTTGATTTAAAGGGGGTTGATAATAAGTAAAAATACAAATTTATATTGAAATCTGACCTAGGACATATAAATACTAAAAAATGGAATTATTTACGGTGAACAAGCTGTCAGTTTTCGGATTTCAATTTTTTTCTTTCCTTTTCCTTGTGGCTTTTGGTGTAAAACTCTGCTGTAATTTCTTTTAATACAACCTTACAAATTCCCGGATCACTTGTGCACCACCAATCATCCTGTGTAGTTTTATACGGCCGAGCAAATTTATTCTTTTTATTTAGCTTGCAAGAAAACTAAGTTTCAATTAAGAACTTAGTTTACGATCTCAGCGAAGCTAAAACGTCAGGAATGAGGCTTTACTCACCATTACTTTTAAATTATAAGGTGTTCGTGAACTTTCTTCGTTCGGTTCGCAGTTTTGAAAATCAGGAGTCCCGATATAGTTTTTGTAAGGTTTTTAAAATAAAAACCAACAAAAAACACAATCGGGATGATTGTTTTCAAAACAAGAGTAACCTGTCTGCCGAACAGGCAGGCGAAATTACCTGCTTGCCGCAGGCAGGTTGGCGTTTTTGTGCTGAGACTAATTATTACAAAACATGTTCTTTAACATATCTTATTTCAAATGAAAATACATTTTTAGGTTTGAAAATCAGGAAAGTAATTAGTAGACTTGTAAATTGAAACAATTAATTAATTTATTACCTAACATTTTAAAAATTAAGAATATGGCAAAAATGACGAGTCAGGATTATATTAAAAGAGAGGATAAATATGGAGCTCACAATTATCATCCTCTTCCTGTAGTGTTGGAAAGAGCTGAAGGTGTGTACGTTTGGGATGTTGAAGGAAAACAGTATTATGATTTTTTATCAGCATACTCTGCCGTTAACCAGGGACATTGTCATCCAAAGATTGTAAAAGCAATGACAGATCAGGCTCAAAAGTTAACCTTAACTTCAAGAGCTTTTTATAATAGTGAATTAGGCCAATACGAAGAATATGTAACTAAATATTTTGGCTTTGATAAGGTATTGCCTATGAATACGGGTGCGGAAGCAGATGAAACTGCAATTAAGTTAGCCCGTAAATGGGGATATCAAAAAAAAGGAATACCGCAGAATGAAGCAAAAATTATCTGTTGCAATGAAAACTTTCATGGAAGAACTATTACAATCGTATCAATGTCTACAGATCCGGATGCGTATAATGACTATGGGCCATATACACCCGGGTTTGTAAAAATACCTTATAATGATATTGAAACATTAGAGAAAGAACTGAAAGATCCCAATGTAGCAGCATTTCTTGTTGAACCGATACAAGGAGAAGCAGGTGTTTATGTTCCCGAAGATGGATATTTGAAAAAAGCGTCTGAATTATGTAAAAAATATAATGTTCTTTTTATTGCCGATGAAGTGCAAACAGGTATTGCACGTACAGGTAAAATGTTAGCCTGTGATCATGAAGGTGTAAAACCAGACATCTTAATTCTGGGTAAAGCAATTTCTGGAGGTGTCTTCCCTGTTTCTGCTGTTTTAGCAAATGATGACATAATGCTTTGTATTAAGCCGGGTGAGCATGGATCTACTTTTGGTGGTAATCCAATTGCTGGCAAGGTAGCTATGGCTGCTTTAGATGTGATTAAGGATGAAAAACTCGAAGAAAATGCTGAACGTTTAGGTAAAATATTTAGAGATGAGTTTAGTAGCATTAAATCGGATATGATTGAATTAGTTAGAGGAAAAGGATTATTGAATGCTGTTGTAATAAAAAACAAAGAAGGAAAAACTGCATGGGATGTATGTGTTGCAATGGCAGAAGCTGGAGTATTGGCAAAACCGACACACGGAAATATCATTCGTTTTGCTCCACCACTTGTTATTACTGAGGAACAATTACGCGATGCAATGAACAGAATTAAAGAAGTATTCAGGGAATTTGAATAATAAGTTAAACTATTTTAAAAATGAAGCTGTTTCAATTAATAAAATTAGACAGCTTTTTTTATTTTTACCATTCTTTAAGTTTATTATTAATTAAATAACTACACGATGAAAAAAACCTTAACAATTAAATTTTTATTATTATCAATTATTGGTATGACTCTATTTACAGCTTGCAATCAACAAAAAGTTGATACAAAAACTACACTAGATGTAAGTTTAATTGACACTACATTCGATCCTGCAGAAGATTTCTTCCATTATGCGAACAATGGATGGATGAAAAAGTATCCATTACCTGCTGATGAAAGTTCGTATGGTACTTTTAATCAATTAAGAAAAGAAACCAGTATGAAAGTTCAAACTTTGTTAGAAGAACTTGCAAATGGAAAATATGAACAAGGTACAAATGAACAAAAGATTGGTGATTTCTATGCTATGGGTATGGACTCAGCACTAATTGAAGAACAAGGTTTAGAACCTCTAAAACAAGAATTCGATCAAATTGCATCAATTGCAACTATTGAAGATGTTCAAAATCAAATAGCACATTTTCATTTATATGGAATTGGATCTACGTTTGGCTTTTTTGCATCACCAGATATTAAAAATAGCGATATGAACATTGCTCATGTTGGGCAAGGTGGATTAGGAATGACAGACAGAGATTATTATGTAAATGAAGATGCTCGATCTCAAGAAATAAGAGAAGCGTATGTTTTACATTTAGAAAAAATGCTTGTGCTTGGTGGTATTTCTGAAGAACAAGCAGAAGTAGATGCGCAAACGATCATGAAAATTGAGACTCGTTTAGCACATGCTTCAATGACAAGATTTGAAAGTCGCGATCCACATGCAACATATAACAAAAAGACTCAAGTTGAAATTAAAGAAATTTATTCAAACTTCGATTGGGGAACATATATGGCAAATTTAAGTGTTAATTATGATGGAGATTTCAACGTTCGCCAGCCTGAATTTTTTGCTGAACTAAATACAATGTATGTTGATGTACCTGTTGAGGAATGGAAAGCTTATTTTTATTGGAATTTATTAAATACTACATCAAACTATTTAACGAACGATATCCAAGAGCAAAATTTTGATTTCTACGGACGTACAATGCGTGGCAGTGAGCAAATGCAAGAACGTTGGAGAAGAGTTTTAGGAAGTACTAATGGAGCTTTAGGCGATGCAATTGGTAAAAAATTCTCAGAGAGATATTTCCCGGCAGAAGCTAAGATAAGAATGGTAACTTTGGTTGAAAACTTAAAAGTAGCTTATGCTCAACGAATAGGAAAATTAGAATGGATGAGCGAAGAAACTAAAGTTAAAGCTAAAGATAAATTAGCTTCTATGAACGTGAAAATTGGTTATCCTGATTCATGGGAAGATTTTACAAATCTTGAAGTTGGCCGTGAAGCATTTGTATTAAATGTGTTAACAGCAAATAGATTTTGGCAAGAAGATAATTACAATGAAATTGGACAACCTGTAGATAAATCACAGTGGTTTTTCCCTGCGCATACTGTAAATGCATATTATGCTCCAACTTTAAATGAAATTTGTTTCCCTGCAGGTATATTACAACCTCCATTTTTCTATATTGATGGTGATGATGCCGTTAATTATGGTGCTATTGGAGTTGTTATTGGACATGAAATGTCTCATGGATTTGATGATAGAGGAAGACTGTTTGATAAAGAAGGTAATTTAGCAACCTGGTGGAATGAAGAAGATTCAGAGCGCTTTAATAAAAGAACTCAGGTATTAGTTGATCAATTTAATAATATTGTTGTAATTGATGATGTACATGCTGATGGTAAACTTTCATTGGGTGAAAATATTGCAGACCTTGGAGGACTAAATATTTCATTAACAGCATTTAATAATGCTCAAAAAGAAAATCCTCAGGCTGAATTAATTGAAAGTTTTTCACCAGAACAAAGATTTTTCTTAAGCTATGCGCGTGTATGGGCTAATAATATGCGTGATAAAGAAAGGATCAGATATACAAAGGAAGATGAACATTCTATTCCTGAAAATCGTGTAAATGCTCCTTTAGCTAATATGCCGGAATTTCATGCTGCATTTGGTGTTGAAGAAGATAATATTTTATATATTCCGGAAGAAGAAAGAGCTTCTATTTGGTAATATTCTATTTTAAAAATATTATTAAAGCCGTGCTTTTAAGTACGGCTTTTTTTATTTTAGTTTTTCAACTAAAATATTCTACTAATTAAAATCTGTTATTTCAATATCAGGTATTTGCTGTAAATATTTTTCTATAAATGATTTATGAGATGCTCCAATTATTACAAGTATTCTTTTCTTGGGATAAAGTGAAGCTATTTTTAGAATATTTGCAGTAATTTGAAGATTACGCATTTCCCATAAAGAGTAACGTGCACGATCTGAACCAGAACTAAAGTTTGTATTTAACCAAATAGACCATTGTGCTTCAAAATCTTGATCTTGAAATACTTTGCTATTTTGAAATACATATAAATTCAATAGATCATTTGATTCTACTCCTTGTCCGACAAGATCATTGACTTTATTATAAACCGGAAGTTTTGATATACCGTTAAACTGTTCCTGATTATTGACATAATCTTGTGTAAAATTAGGGTAATACTTGTAAAGCAGAGTCTCATCCTGAACATTATCAATATATTCAAGTTTTTGAAGATTACGATTATATGCTAATCTTAAAGCTAACGAATAAATCTCATTTTTAGATTTCGATAGTTTCTCTAATTTCTCTTGTATTTGTTCTTCAAACTCTGAACTTCCAAGGATTGATTTATTTTCAAGATATCTATAATGAAGTGTTGCAGAGGCCAAATCAGTAGAAGCTATAAAATATTTTATTAACAAAGAACGATCAACTTCAGACAATTTATCATTATCTAACAACTCTAAGGATTTAGTTTGTGCTTCCATAAAACCGATACCAAGATTTTCTTGAGCTATTTTTGCTATTTCAAGACGATCACCTCCAAAATATTGCAGTAACTCAACAAATGCACTATCATTTCTTGATTCGATATCATATAGTAACTCACCAGGCATTTTTTCAATACAAATGGCATCAAAATTAAAATCATTAAGTTTAACAACAAGATTATCGAGCATTTCAGAATTAAATTCCTTAATCTGATTTAGATGATAAGTACCAAGTACCATTATTTGTGTTTTACGCAATTCTTTTTGTGCACACAATATTTGTACTTTTAGCAGAATAACCAGTAAAAAACAAACTCTTAGTAATAATTTCATAATTTAAGTTTTTTAAACTAGACGTTTCAATTCGTTAAATTATTACAAAATAGATTGTAATTTGCTGTATTTAAACCAATAGGCCTGTGTCTTTTCAAAACTAAAATTCCAATGAATCTTAGTTAAATTGCCATTTTTATCAACTTCAAAATCTATACTAGCATCAAAATTATTCTTACCTTTAAATAATCCAGATTTTAAATTTCCTTGTTCATCATGACTAAAAGTAATAGTTCCGGTTATCCAGGTATCAAATTTGTCCCAAATAGCTTGTTTTAGCCTCCCGTTTTCATCATACTCATATGTTTCACTTCCAAAAAACCCATTACCTCCATGAAATAGTTTTCTAACCAATTGTCTATTATCATTAAAATGATAAGAAAACTCTGCTTTTCTTCCATCGGAATAATTCCGGAAAGATTTCATTAACAAGCCTTTATTATCATATTCGTATGTAGTTATAGTTTTTAGACTATCAAATGCATATACCTTTCTTACAAGTTTATTATTTTCATATTCATAAAATGAAAGATTTCCACCTTCTCTATTCCACTCATAGTTTTCTTTTGTTACAATAAAATCTTTAGATTCTTTTATGAAAGGGTTTGAGTATGAATAAGAATTAATATTCGAAATTTTTACTGTCGCATATTCATAAGTAAATGCCTGTGTCCATTTATCTCCAAATTTCCAAAACT
>DAOVYZ010000397.1 GCA_030635365.1 Bacteroidales bacterium | reverse complement strand
CACAAAATATTTTTAATTAATATATTGAATGCTATTTGGTAATAATATTTTTTGTTGAAAAGTAAAAAACATTATAGCGATACAATTTTATTGAACGATAATTGTTATTATTGTAACTTACATGAAATATACAGTGAAAATCATACCCTAATGAATTTTAAATATATAATATTAACTTTTCTTTTGTTATTTGGGTTGAATGGGTATTCTCAAATTAGTTCATCCATAGCATATTATTCAGAGGCAACAGAATATTCAGATAGTGATTTAGTTTTTGTTTTTTGTACTGAAAATGTAAACGGAGGAGCTTTAGTTGCCTTGGATTCAACTGGATATGGAGGATATGATTATAAGTGGTATAAATTTAACACAGGAGATTTAGATTTTACTGATGAGCTTACGGTATTTTCGATTAATTCAGATTCAACATCTTCAACAATTACAAATTTGACTACAGGAGGGTATAAAGTTATTTTAACTAATGCTGATACAACACAGGAATATGTAGCATGGGTATTTAATAATGTGGGCAGGTCAGTTGAAATACAGTTTGATCAAAATAATGATTGTGATTTTTTGTGGATGCAAACCGAACCTTATTTGCAAAGAAATCAAATATTTGATACGGATTTAAATTATTACGATACTATAAGTGGTGAGTTTACACTTTTCCGAAATAGAATTGAGCAATATGTGTGGGAATCAGATCCGGACGAAGATGATTTTCGTAAAAACAATGCCCCTTTTGCAAGTATTGTTGAGGACCCTTTTGATAATGAATCAGAATTACCAACAGAAAATACAATTTTCTCAGTTATTGTTACTGACCGTTTCGGTTGCACTGTTGAAGATGATATAGATTATACTGCTATTGAAACAGATGCAGACTTTTCGTGGAATACCGTGGATTATAAAACAGGAGAAGATTTAGAGTCTGGAAACGGTAGTTCTGATTTAACAGGATCAGCACCTTTGCGTGTTAGATTTACAAATGAGTCAAAGAATGGGCAGGATTATATTTGGTTTTTTGGCGATACACTATGGAGTAATGATATTGATTCGATAAAAACTACTGATGAGTTATTAGAACCTGAACATACTTACTATTATGTTTTTCCAACCGATACAGGTAAGATATATACTATGAAATTATATAGTGAAAGCGAGTATGGTTGTAAAGATTCTATACATTTTAAAATTAATATGTTGCCTTTTAAAATGGAATTACCTAATGTATTTACACCTAATAGAGATGATATAAATGATATTTTTACCTTACAAGAGGGATATCAATCAATACGTAATTTTAAAATAACTATTTTTAATAGAGTAGGGCAGGTTGTGCATGAATATGAAGGGGGCATTAGTGATTGGGAAGGTTGGGATGGGAAGGTACGTAATAGTAACAGGGATGCTACTGAAGGGAATTATTTCTTTGTTGTAGAAGTTACAGGGTGGGATAATGTATTTTATGATAATAAGAACTTAAATGTAACTTCTGGAACAGAAGAAAACCCTCCAAAAAATGAGCAATTTGGAATTATTAGATTATTTCGATAGGACAAAATGCGGCAATTAAAAAAGCTTGACCAATTTGGTCAAGCTTTTTTTTATTAAATTATTATATCTATTCTTCTTCTTGCTCCTCTTCAAATGTTTTTATAAGTTTCTCCTGAACATCCATAGGAACTTGCTCATATTTAGAAAACTTCATTGTATAAGTAGCCCTACCTCCACTTAATGAACTAAGAGCGGTAGAATATTTGTTCAATTCGGCCAAAGGAACTTTAGCATTTAATTTTTCAAATCCTTTATCACTATTCATGCCTTCGATCATAGCACGTCTTCCTTGTAGGTCACTCATTACATCACCCATTCTATCTGAAGGAACAAGAACTTCAATATCGTATATAGGTTCCATAATTTTTGGGCCGGCTTCCTTAAATGCAGTTCTAAAAGCATTTCTTCCAGCTAATTTAAATGAAATTTCATTTGAATCAACAGGGTGCATTTTACCATCGTATACAGCTACTCTAATATCACGAGCATAGGAACCAGTAAGAGGCCCTTCTTCCATTTTTTCCATAATACCTTTTAATATAGCTGGCAAGAATCTTGTATCTATAGCACCCCCAACAATACAATTATAATATACTAATTTACCTCCCCACGACAAATCATGCTCTTCTTTATTTCTTACATTAACTTTAATATCTTTACCATCTATTTTATAACTTTTTGGATCCGGCATAGTTTCTTTATAAGGTTCTATAACCATGTATACTTCACCAAACTGGCCCGAGCCACCTGATTGTTTCTTGTGGCGATAGTTTGCTCCGGCTATTTTAGTAATAGTTTCTCTATAAGGTATTTTTGGAGCTAAAAATTCTGTTTCAATCTTATAAATGTTATCCAAATGCCATTTAACAATATTATTTAAATGGTATTCCCCTTGTCCATAAATTATAATCTGCTTTAATTCTTTTGAATATTCAACTATAATTGTTGGATCAATTTCATGTAACCTATTTAAAGCTTCTCCTAGTTTTTCATCATCAGATTCATTAACAGCTTTAATTGCAGTTCTGTACTTTGAATTTAAGAATGAAATATCATTAAATTTTATGCCATCTTTTGAGTTGGATAATGTGTGATTGCTTTTAGTGTTTTTTAATTTAACAGCAGCACCAATATCTCCAGCTACAAGTTTAGTAACCTTATTTCTATTTTTACCGGCAACTACATATAATTGTGATAATCTTTCTTTTGTATTTGATGTATTATTATTTAAATCAATACCTTCAGATACTTGTCCGGAAATAACTTTAAAATAATTAATCTCACCAATATGTGATTCATTAGTTGTTTTGAATACAAAAAGATTGGTATCTCCTTTTTCACTACACTCAATATTTTTACCATTAATTGTAGTTGCTGCAGGCATTGCATTAGGAGCAGGTGCTACATTTGTAATAAATTCTAATATTCTTTTAATACCATAATTCTTTTCAGCAGCAGCACAGAAAATAGGAAACATACCACGATTAATCAGTCCCGCAGTAATACCTTTTCTCATTTCATTTTCATCAAGAGAACCTTTTTCGAAGAATAGCTCCATTAATTGCTCATCATTTTCAGCAGCAGCTTCAATTAATGCGTTATGTAATTCTTCAGCAGTATCTTTTTGATCAGCAGGAATCTCTGATATTTCAACTTTCCCTCCGTCACTGAATTTATACATTTTCATCATTAATACATCAATTACTGTATTAAAATCAGGGCCACTAGAAATAGGGTATTGTACAACAACGGCTTTATTTCCAAAAGTTGTTTTTAATGATTCAATTGATTTTTCATAATTTGCCCCTTCATGATCTAATTTATTTAAAACTAACATTAGCGGCACATTATATTTATCACAATGCCTGTTCAAGATTTCAGTCCCTACTTCAACTCCATGTTGTGAGTTTATGGTCATTACTGCTAATTCAATTGCTCTAAAAGAGGATATAACTCCACCCATAAAATCGTCAGCACCGGGAGTGTCAATAATATTTATTTTATGGTCATTATATTCTGTATATAATACAGTCGAAAAAACTGAATTTAAAATTTCTTGTTCAATTTCGTTGTAGTCAGACGCAGTATTTTTACCATTAACTGTTCCTTTCCTATCAATAATTCCACCTTCAAAGAGCATTGCCTCAGCTAAAGAAGTCTTTCCAGACCCCCCATTACCAATCAAAGCAATATTCCTAATTTTATCAGTTTGATAAGTTTTCATATGTATTTAATGATTTAAATAATTAATAATTTTTTCTTCTAATTTCTTAAAAACAAAACCTTTATAATAAGGTAGATAAATGGGCATCAAAAATAGTAAATTTTTATAAACACACAAGGGCATATTAAAACTATATAATAGTACTAAAAAATTATATCTTGGTTATTGCTGTAAACAAGAGGGTATAAAGCAAGATTGTTCAAATACCAATT
>DAOVYZ010000256.1 GCA_030635365.1 Bacteroidales bacterium | reverse complement strand
CTTTTTTATATCATTCGGAGAATTCCAATTTGAATTTTTAGCAGTTTCGTACCAAGTTTTCAGATATTGCTCCGAATCTGCGTGATTTTTCCAAAATTCCCGCAAAGTTCTTTTCGCTATTATTCGCTTCATATTTTTCTTTCTGATGCAAATATAATACTTTAGTTCTCAAAATACGAACTTTTATGATATTTTTTAATAAAGGGTAACGTTTAGTATAAGAATAGTAGCGGATTTCAAGGCAAAACCTTTCAATTTATCACTATACTTTGTACAAAGATACTCACTTTGAATTAAGCACTAAAACCGCTATTATTTTTATACATTGTTAGCAACTGTTACATTTCTTTTTTATCTCCATTAGCAAAAATTCTGTAGTATTTGTTTCCTTTAATAAGCAGACTGTATTTGAGACGTATTTTTTTATCATAATATTAATCAGTTTAGTTTTTTACTTTTTTTGCTGTCCAGGCTATTTTCCCTTCTTCTATTAAAGACAAAACACCGTCGATGTTAAATTCAATCTGAACATTGGCATCTTTAATAAAGAATTTATTTTCTGCTTCGGGATATAAATTGGTTGTAGGCATTCCACCTCCTGATAATATTAGAACATTATCTCCTTTGGTAAGTGTAAAATTTTTATTGTGAAAATCTACGAGGTAGTCTCCGGCATATTTTTTCAATACTGCATTGGACACCGCTATAACTTTATGATTATTTGGCCCTATAATAGCATCTAAAATATTTCCACCTACATCAATCGATTCTTTTATCACATTATTATAAACAGTAATCCCATTAACGCCATTTGTAAAAACAATAACCGCCCGTTTTGATTTTGGAAGAATAATCCCCATGGTTTTATAACCCGTATTGTTGCCCCCGTGTTCCAATGCATACTCATCATTTGGTAAATCAGTTATAAGCTCCCAGCCCAATCCTTTGGAATGATGTTCCTTGATTTTTGTATGAGTGCTTATCATATCATTATAAATTTCGGTAGAAAGGCCAGCGCCATTTATCACATCAACACTAAATTTGCAATAATCTTCGATTGTAGTACTTAAACTACCTGCAGCACCTGCAGCACCGGATCTTCCGATCTTTGGTGATGACCATGAATAAATATTTCCTTTTGAATCGTGTGCATGTGCAAATCTTGATTCATCCATATTTTCATCCCAACCATACCTTGTATCTTTCATTCCTAATGGTTTAAATATTACTGAATCAGACAATTGCCCCAACGATTTATTGAACTTCTGTTCCAAAGCTTTTGCTAAATACACAAAACCTTCGCCTGAATATTGATAATCTGTCCCCGGTTCGAACTCAAATGCCAGTTTTCCCTTCCGCCAGTTTGGAAATCCAGTTTGATGGCTCAATACATGACGAGTAGTAAGTTTTTTAAGCAACGAATCATTTACAACATCCGGATCAATCCAATAATGATACAAGGGTTCGTCCAGATCCCATTGTTCGGATTCTACTAATTTTAATGTTAACATTGCAACAATAGTTTTTGTAATAGATGCGATACAAAAAATAGTATTATCGGGTGCCGGAATACCTTTTTTAAGATCTCCAAATACTTTTACATACTTGATTTGACCATTTTCTATCAAACCTACTCCTACTGCCGGAACATTATTTTCAGTTAACCAACCTTGTACTTTATCTTCAAAGCCTAAGTCTACTTTGTTATTGATTTGTGCTTGAAGTGTGGTTCCAATAAACAGTGCAATAATTAATTTTATTAGCACAAGTCTTCTCCTATAACTCATATCATTCATTTTTTTAAATTAGTATGCAAAATAAATTTATTATTATGACGATTAATTAAAACAAACGTTACATATATCTTGTTGATAATTGGGAAAATGTTTGCTAACTCGTTATATACATACAAATATACATGTTTATATGTGTTATGTTCCGGATAACGTTAGTTTTTGGGTGTTTTTATCAGAACGCATAATATCTTTAACTATCTTGTCTAATGGATATTGAATTTTAAAAATATTTATTGTTCTCTATCTGTATATGCGTGTTTATTTTATAATTTTGTTTAACACATACCATTTTCTATAAATAATTTAAGTCTCAAGTTTATATCTCTTTTGTTTTTTATTATTTTTACAATATCAATTTATATAAAAAACAGATTTGTAAACTTAAAGCTATATGACACTACCAAAATTTTTATTAGGCGATAATACTGATCATCCTGATGATATATTTATTATACATACTGAGTATCCTCAATTTATTATCAATTTAGTAAATGATGAAGTAGAATGGTTAGATGACCTACAAGGTGATGAAGAAAAGTTAGCTATAGAGATTGCACAATTAATTGAAGAAGCCAGTTTGTTTTATGACCGTGAAATGGAGCGTTATGTGGAATAGATTTGTTGATTCTTATTTTTGGGTTTAGTCCAGTACCTTAGGATTTCCTGAGGATTAAAACTTTTTTATTTTGAAATCATAGGTTTAAGTATTAACTTTAATGGCCTGTTGATTTTAAAAATGCAAAAAACTATTATCATATTGTTTTTAACAATACTTACTTTCAGTTTTCAAGAGGATGATAACTTTAAAGCTGAGAGAAATAATATGGTAAAAACTCAGATAGAATCAAGAGGTATTAAAGATCAAGCCACCATCTTAGCATTATTAAAAGTTAAGAGGCATAAATTTGTTCCAAAAGAATATGTTAAAAGGGCATATCAAGATGGTCCTCTGCCAATTGGTTATGGGCAAACAATTTCACAGCCTTATATTGTTGCATTTATGACTGAAATAATAAAACCAAAAAAAGGTTTTAAAGTTTTAGAAATTGGAACAGGATCAGGTTATCAAGCGGCAATTTTAGCTGAAATTATTGATTCAGTCTATACAATTGAAATTATTAAAGAATTAGAAAATTCTGCCAAAAAAAGATTTAAAGATCTGAATTATAAAAATATTTCTGTAAAAAATGCTGATGGTTATTATGGTTGGAAAGAGAAAGGCCCTTTTGATGCTATTGTTGTTACTGCTGCTGCAGAATTTATACCACCTCCACTTCTTGAACAATTAAAAGAAGGGGGGCGAATGATCATACCTATTGGATCTCCTTTTATGACACAACAACTTTTACTGATTGAGAAAAAAGGAGGTAAAACTAAAACTAAAAATTTAATGTTTGTAAGATTTGTTCCTTTTACCAGATCAAAATAAAAATGTATTAATCGGTAATTCTTGAGATCATGCTAGCTTCTAAAAAACATAATTTTTCGCAAGTTAAGTTAATGGTTTCAATTGCTCTTTTATCATTAGCAATAGTTAGTTATCAAGTACAATTGATACAATTTTTTAATATAGTTCAATGGCATCATTATGCTTTTATGATTATCTCGGTAGCTATGTTAGGATTTGGTGCCAGTGGAACTGTGATTTCAATATTTAGAAATTGGCTGTTAAAAAAGTTTGATCTATTGGTTCCTTTATTGATGATCAGTACAGGGTTATTAATGTCATTTGCTGTTAGATTATCACGTTCAGATTTCTTTTTGTTTGATTCATATACACTTTTTGTTGATCAAGTCCAGTTTTCAAAACTATTATTTACTTTTTTTCTATTTTTTATTCCTTTCTTTTTTGGGGCATTAGCGATTGGACTTATTTTTGTAAAAGAAATTTTCAGAATTAATAAATACTATTTTTCTGACTTGATAGGAGCTGGAATAGGAGGGGTTTTTACAATTTTTTTATTTTGGAAATTTTCACCTCAAGAAATACCAACAATCATTGCATTCCTACCTGTTATTGCCGGAATTATTATTTTTCCTGTAAAAAATAAAATTTTATTTTCAGGTTATACAGTTTTAACTCTTGCAATTTTAATATATCACCTTTTAAACCCATTCGATCTTTCTTTTTCTCAATTTAAAGGAATTAGTTATGCGATGAATCTCCCGGAAGCAAAGATTACCATTGAAAAAAGTAGTCCTTATGGTTTAGTTCAGGTTGTTTCTTCACCAGTAATGCGTTATGCACCAGGATTGAGTTTAACTTATCACAAAGCTGTACAATCAGGTTCATTTATTTATTGTAACGGTGACTGGTTTGCCAGTATTCAATCATGGTCAAAAAATGATTCTACTCATTTATTGAATTATTCAACACTTTCATTGCCTTACGCTATCGGTAAACGAAATAATGTATTAATTCTCAATTCACATGCAGGATTAGAAATCTCACATGCTTTATACAATAAGGCTGAACAAGTAATTGCAGTCGAGCCAAATAAATCAGTTATTTCAATTTTAAAACAAAATTATTCTCATATAACAGATTCTCTTTTTTTTCATCCTAAATTACAGATTTATACGCAAGACTCAAGATCATTTCTTAAGACAACAACTAAAAAATATGATCTTATTCAATTGCCATTAATTGGATCATTTGGGGGTTCAATAGGTTTAGATGCTTTAAATGAAGAAAATTTGATCACCAAAGAAGCATTTAATGAAATGTGGTATAAACTTAATTCAAATGGAGTAATAGCTATTTCAACCTGGATGGATCATCCTTATAAAATTCCTTTAAGAATTACGACAACAATTGTTGAAAGTCTCGAATCCTTAGGAATAGAAGATCCCAAAAATCATTTAGTATTAATTAGGAGTTGGAATGCAATGACGTTTGTTGTTATTAAAAACCTTCTAAATAAAATCGAAATAAAAAATGTTTTAGATTTTTGTGAGAAAAATGAATTTGATATTACATTAATACCCGGAATAAATCTAGCAGAAATATCAAAAAACCACATGCTTGATAATGAAATTTTCTTTGATATATTGGAAGGACTAATTGATGATAACCAAAGGGAAAGGATAATTGAAAATTATGATTTTAACATAAAGCCTGCAACAGATAATAAACCTTACTTTTTTCAATTTTTACGATGGAAAAAATTTGATAAATTAGTTAAGAACATGGGTTTAAAAACAGTGTCTTTTCTCGAACTTGGATATTTAATTTTGATTGTTACTTTTATTCTAATTCTTTTGTTAGCATTGTTTTTTATAGTCATACCACTTTTTAATCTGGGTTGGAAAAAGGGACACAATACATGGGTTGTTTTATATTTTTCAGGATTAGGTTTTGGATATATGTTTCTGGAAATTGTTTTTATTAAATATTTTGTGCTTTATCTCGCCCAGCCAATTTATTCAGTAGCAACTGTAATATCTGTTATGCTCATCAGTTCTGGTTTGGGAAGTTATTATTCCTCAAAATTTAAAATTGATCGAAAAACACTGATGATAATAACAGGAATTATTGCAAGTATTATATTGATTTATTCCATTTTTATGGGAAGTATCCTTAGCAGTACTGTAGGAGTGCATATTAGTTTTAAGATTTTAATAACTTTTATATTAATTGCCTTACCATCATTTTTTATGGGAATGCCATTTCCGCTTGGTTTAAAATTATTAAATATAATTGATGAAAATAATGTGCCTTGGGCATGGGGAACTAATGGATGTATTACTGTGATTAGCACATCATTAGCTGTAATTATTGCTGTAGAATTAGGATTTATGGCTGTTATGGTTTTAAGTGCTATGACAT
>DAOVYZ010000474.1 GCA_030635365.1 Bacteroidales bacterium | reverse complement strand
AGAACTTAATATTGCATTTCATACGGTAAAAACACATCGGAAGAATATTTGTAGAAAGCTTGAAACAGGAAAACTGATTGATCTGGTTAAATTTACACAAGTATTCTTGAATGAGTAAAATACCCCCTTGGGGGTATTGTATAATCTGTTAATAATATTAATATTTGTTTTTCAAATAAAGATGAATATGAAACGATTATACCTTTTAATCCCAATTGTTTTCACTATATTTTCAAATGCATGTGATAATGGAGACGATGCTGAAATTGAAGAAAATACAATAACCATTTCAGGAAATTTTGAAAAAAAAGTACAGGGCATTAATATTTTTGATACTGATATTAATGGAGAGATTGTTGAAAAAATGCCATATATTACTTTTATACCTCAGAACATAGATGGAAATGAGAAGATGAATGCTACGCCTGATGATGAAGGGCGTTTCTTTGTTGAGCTTCCTAAAGGTGAAACATACAATTGCCTTATAATGCTAAAAACAGGACAGACTGGAATCCTAAAATTTTCTTTAATAGATGGGAATGAATTTACAGTACCGGCTAATGCAATAGGAGAACATGATCTTGGGAAACTTTATGTAACTTATATTGGTGCATGGGTAGCTGAAAATCCTTTACCGTGGCTTTCTAGTGGTATAATTGATGTTAAAAACAACACACCACCTGTAATTAGCGATATAGGTAAAGATGTATTTGAAAATTACGATAGCAACAATAACTATCTTGGCAGTATAATAACTCTTACAGCTAATAGTCCCGATATGGATATAGCCTCATGCATATGGATTTTATTTGATACAGACGGACATGCTTCGTTATCTGACAATGGAGATGTTTTTCGGATTTATGGGAGGGGCAAGAATGCCTATGTTTATACCGACTTGTTGGGAGGGCATGGCAACCTTAGTTTAATTATGATAGATTCGGAGGGAGGAAGTGCAAAAAAAACAATAGAGTTTTAATATAAAAACAAAATTAACATGATGAGAAAAATTTCAATGACATTTATTCTTCTTATTGCAATTGCATCAATAAGTTTAGGACAGGGCCCGAACAGAGCATTTAGTAAATACCGAAAAGCAAAGAAACAGAACTTAACTTGTACTGAAAACTGTGCTGAGATAGTAATAATTTTTGAAAAAGGTACTTATGTGAATCCGATAATAAAAGGAGGCATAGGTATTGATGATGTGTATGCGGTTGCTACAGAATACGGAACATATACAAGGCTTAAAATTTCTGCTGGCAAGCATAAGATTACTATTGCCCAAGGTGTTGATTCAAAAAATAAACACGAAATGTACCTTGGTTATAATGAATTGACGGAGAAAATAGATACCAATAGATTTTACTGTATTTATTCTGCTTTTTCGAATATTGATAACTATTGCATAAGTATTGGAAAAGAGAGTAAAAACATAATTGTTAATCAGGAAAAAGATTATTTACAGATAGCTGCTCTTGATTTTACTAATTATACCACTTTTGATCGTAATTTTGAAGCAGGGGAAGTTTATTATTTTAAATCAATAAAAACAGGAGTCAGTTTCAATTGTGGCCCTATATTTAGTGAAACAACAGAAATGGATTACCAGGGTATAATTGAGGGAAAGGCCGTGAAAAAAGAAATTGAGCCATTAATATATATCCATCCTGAAGAAAAGAAGAAGTTGAAATAGTAAATTACTTACGTAACATCAGGTATATCTATATAAGTTAACCAAAATTATTAAATATGGAGAATTCATTTTATGACAAATAATGAACAATTTTTAAAAGCATGCGAAGATAGTGATTTAATACTAATAGAGCGGTTGTTACAGGAAGATGTTGATGTGAATGTAAAAAGCGAATACGGGGCTACATCTCTTATAGATAGCATCAAGTATCCTGAGGAAAATGCAATTGATATAGTAGTAGCTCTTATTAATGCAGGTGCTGATGTAAATGTAAAACAATATGGCAGTTCTGCTTTAGTTTTAGCAGCAAAAAAGGGTGAAGTACATATTGTAGAAATACTTATTGACAACGGAGCAGACATAAGTCAAAAAGACGAAAGAGATTTAGTTTTAGAAGCAGCATTCGAAAATTTAGATGTTAATTTAATAAGGCTTTTATTGAAAAAGGGCTTTAAAATTCCAAATGAAATTGCATTGGAAGGATTTGCACCACGATCATTTCTTTCAAGTTTCATTGATCCCGGATCTTTATTAAATGAATACTATACAGGATTTAATGCCCGAGTAGGTTCTTTATCTCCCGGGCTTTATGAAAAGGTTGTAAATTTTTTATTAGACCAGGGCATTAGTATTTTTCCCGACTTTAACGGATGCTCAATTAATGAGGCTATTATGAGACATATTGCCAGTTCAGATAATATAGTCTGAGGGTACTTCAATATGGCTAATTAACAAATTAGAAGAAATAATTGAGAGCCGAAGATAATAATTCATGGTGATATTGCATTATTGGTTTGGTAGTGACAAACAATTTAACCCGCATTATTCATGAAATTATATAAACATGAATACAAATGTGGGTTACTCCGGCATAGATAGCCTGCTCCGAACTTGATTCGGAGAACTTATTTTTGGGTATCAAAAATCTTATAAAATCTGTAACTAATTAGTGTACTAAAAGCATCGAATATTTGATTGGTTTAGAATTTTAATACTTTTTCTCGCTAATTTATTCGCTGATTTTCGCAAAATAATAATTTCAATTTCTGAAAATCTGCGTGAATCTGTGACTTTATCTGTATTTTATCTGCGAGAAATAAATTTTGATCAGACTGATTAGTTACAAAAATCTTAGTCGTTGTCGGAGACAAGAAAAATTCATTGAACTTCTTTCATGGCCAAAGGGAATAATTATTCGGGTTAAAGAACAACACTAAATAGTGCTTGTCCATAAAGTCCGAGATAAAAAATAAATATTAAAAATCACAAATGACAAGTACCAAAATACAAATAAATCTCAATGACTGAAATCTCAATATT
>DAOVYZ010000310.1 GCA_030635365.1 Bacteroidales bacterium | reverse complement strand
TGATCTGTTTTAATAATCTGCCCGTTCCACTCGGCATTTACTTTCTTGTTGCCATCAAAATAAATTTGCAATTCCATAATGATATTACACTTTTAATTATTTATATATAGATTTTCATCTTTCAATTATAGCATCATAAATTACCTGCTGAATATCTGTTCGTACATTCATTTGGATCAATTTATTATTATCCTGGTCGGGATGGACTCTATTTGAAAGAAATATATAAATTATTTCTTCTTCAGGGCCTGCCCAAACAATTGTGCCTGTAAAACCAGTATGCCCGAAACTTTTTCCTGAAATACATTTACAGGTTGGCCCTTCCTTTTCATAATCCATTTGCGGTTTATCAAAACCTAATGCTCTCCTGTTATCATTCTCTAAAAACGGACTTGTTGTAAATAAGTCGATGGTTTCTTTATTAAAATATCGTATTCCACCATATTCACCCCCATTTAAATACATTTGCATTAGTTTTGCCAGGTCATTTGCTGTTGAAAATACTCCTGCATGCCCACACACCCCTCCTAACATAGCTGCCCCGGGATCGTGAACATATCCATGTAATAATTGCTTTCGAAATACCTGATCGTTCTCTGATGGGATAATTTCTGATTTATTAAACTTATTTAATGGTAAATAACTGGTCCGGTATGCCCCTATTTCTTGGTAAAATGTAGAATCAACATAATCCTGGAATCTAGACTTCGTTATATTTTCAATTATCTTATAAAAATAGTAATATCCCAAATCACTATACCTATACATCTTGTCCTCATGTAAATTTGATGCTCTTATCTTATCATAAATCGAATCTTTAAACGAATCAAGTATATAAAAATCCTTAGCTATTTGTGTTGAATACTTTTCTTTTGGGCTATATGAATAGATACTATCACAAAAAATGAGGTTTTTAGCCATATAAGCATGGTTGCCAATTTTATATGGGTAATCTTCTGTAAACTTATTACTCAGTAAATTTTGTTCAGGATACAAAGTTTTTAAAGTTGAATAATAAAAAGGAATCCATCCATTCAGTTGTGCCTGATGTGTAAGAATATCCCTAATAACTAAATCTCCTTTGTTTGTTGTATCAAGTTCAGGCAAATAATCTGCTAATGTTCCATTTATATCAAATAAACTATCTTCATACAGCTTCATTATAGAAGGAACAGTAGCAACAATTTTTGTTATGGATGCTATATCATAAATATCATCTTTTTTAACAGGATTATTTTTTAAATAAGTATGATAACCAAATGCCTTATCATAAAATACAGTCCCTTTACGAGCTACCAAGATTCTACATCCCGGTGTTGCATTATTTGCAATAGCATTCTGAGCTAACGAGTCAATTTTTTTTAACATGCAAGATGAAACTCCTACCTGCTCAGGGGTACCATATTGTAGCCGTATTTTTTTTTTAGTATCAACCCCGGTACCAACAGGATAATTATCATTAATTCCAACCGGTAATTTTCCATTTATCACAATCCCTCCAAACATAGCCTGTGCTGCTGCATGTTGGACAGCTTCATCATCGGAGTAGCCAATTAAAACTGCATTGATATTATTTATGCTTTCAAATTTTCGTAAACTGTATGGGTTTGCAAATAAATTTAATATTACATTTTGCTGATCTGATATTCTACTAATAAGCTCTAAGTGTTTTAAATCAACTTTATAATTTTTAGATGTATAATAAGAAGTATTATGAATACTGGTAAAAACTATATCGTATGAGCTTAACTTTGCCAACAGAGAATCAATGTTTTCATGTTTATATATAAAATGATCAACTTTTGCATATTTAGATAATGTGCGTTGAAATTGAGTAATTTCATCTGTATTAAATGCAATAGATGCAAACTTTTTTTGTTTTAGTTTTTTTATTGGCAATAATTCTTCTTCATTTCGAATTAAAGTTAAACCTGCATTTATTAAATCACATCTGGTTACCTCGTATATTAACTTATTTAAATCTCCGTTTAAATTTTCCGTATTAACTGATTTTGTTTTTTTATCAAAACTATTTAAACCAACTGTATATTTAGCTGACAATACTTTTCTGCAACTTTCGTCAATTCTTTCTTTAGAGATAATTCCTTTACGAACCTGTTTTTTAATTTTAGATATTGCTTTTGTAACACTTACTGAAAATAATAATACATCATTACCTGCTTCTAATGCTTTACATTCAATATCGCCAGGTTTATAATGATTGGTAACTCCTTTCATATTCAATGCATCGGTAAAGATTAAACCTTTAAATCCCATTTCGTTCTTTAAAAGATCTGTAACTACAGATTTAGAAAGAGTTGTTGGAGTATCTGTTTTAGTGCCTAATTCGGGAACATTTAAGTGTGCTACCATAACTCCACCAGCTCCTGCTTCAATTATTTTGTTAAATGAATACAACTCAACAGAATCTAAACGTTCACGTTTATGACTTACTATTGGTAAGGTATAATGTGAATCTTTATCTGTATCTCCATGTCCCGGAAAATGCTTTGCAGTGGTAAGTAAACCACCATCTTGCATTCCTTGCATATACATTATTCCTTTTCGGCTAACATTTTCACGATCCTCTCCAAATGATCTGTAATTTATTACAGGATTATTCGGATTGTTATTTATATCGACAACTGGTGCAAAATTGAAGTGAATACCCAGTCGTTTCATTTGTTCAGCTATATCCTGCCCCATTTGATAAATAAGTGAATCATCCTGAATAGCACCAAGCATCATTTGCCGGGGATAAGTTATTGTTGAATCTAACCTCATTCCAAGCCCCCACTCTCCATCAATAGCAATTAAAAGAGGTATTTTTGATTTTGATTGATACAAATTAGTGAGATTTGCCTGCCGCATGGGCCCACCTTGCATAAACATTAATCCACCAATCTCATATTTTTTGATTATGTACAATATCTCATTTATATGCTGTTGATCTTTATTTGAATATGCTGCAATCATAAACAATTGGGCTATCTTTTCTTCTAATGATAATTTATTCATGACAGAATCAACCCATTGTTGCTGCCTATTAATTTGAGTGATTGTATCCTGGGATAATACGGTGTTTGATAAAAACAAACTGAACACCAAAAAGGATAATAAATAGTAGAATTTTCGCATAATAATCTATATATCTTTATAAGCACTTGTATTAATACAAATATAAACTTTTGAAAATACAAGCCTATAAAGAATTTTAAGAAGTTTATACAAATTATGAACAGATAGATAAATCAATGCAATCTGATGATAAATAATTGGAAAGACTTCGTTGATTGAGGTTCAGAGATGGATTTATGAGGTATGGTCTTCGTTAAATGAGGTACAGTGATGGATTTATAAGGTATGGACTTCGTTGATTGAGGTTCAGGGATTGATTTGAGGTACAGACTTCGTTGAATGAGGTTCATTCTTCTGCGTTTCATTGTCCACCCATTGAACAACTTTACTAAGATAATATTTAGTCAGCGAACCACCAAGCCCCCGCATGTAGTTTGAACTGCTGTTACAAATTGGGCACTTAGAATTACTTCCTTGTCCATTTGGTAGTTATGTTATTCATGAAATGCCAAAACATTTTTTTTGAGGAGGGAAATGCTTATTACCGGTTACGGTAAAATTGGTACCGAAAGCTTTCGGGAGGATTACAAACTTTTTGGTAAGCCTTTGGCTGGGATTGGACAACGCAGGCTTATCAGTGTGTTTGTAAAAAAGCTAGGTTTTGTTTGATGATTTCATAAAAAAACAATAAATTCACATATAAGAAATATATAAACAATTGTTGTTATACCGCCAAATAGGATGGATAACAACAATACATATACACACTCGTTGGCAGTAATATTGAAGAACCTGTTGCATTATTGACAGTAAATAATAAAATATTTATAAACTAATAAATTGAAAAAATGAATGAGCTTAATCAAAAAATGAAAACACTGAATCGCTTAGATTTATTTTTTATTATCACTGGCTTAATTGAAGTTTTTTGTTTCGTATTTTTAACTCACAATTTTTATTTAATGATTGTAGGTATAATAACAATATTCACTGCATACATAGCATTGAAAAAAAATAAATTGAAATGGAATTACTTTGTTGGAATATGGGCTTTGGTAAAATACAACCCTATTGGTTTGGCTTTAATTTCATTTATTTTGAGTGATTTTATAGGAAATTCTAGTGGAAGTATAATTATAGCATTTATAATTATTGGCTTAGTTTTTATAGTTGCTATTTCATCATTTGTTTTAGGAATTATTATAATCGTAAAAACTGTTAAGTATATTAAGAGCCAAAACAGACTCTAAATATGATGAAAAAATATATTAATTAATTTAATACAGGAGAAATCATTATGAAAAAAGTAACATTAGCATTAGCGCTATTTGGTGTGATCATTCTTTGGTCTTGTGGAGGTAGTGAAGAAGGAAAAGAATCATCGACAAAAGTAGAAATAATAGTTCAAAAAGACTCTTACAAGCCTGGTGAAAAGGATGCATTAATTGTATTGAAGGCATATGCTGACAACGACTTTGAAACGCTTAAGTCCTACGCAGGAAGTGCCCAAAGGATGGTTATGAAAGATGAATTTTTCGAGAATAATAGTTTTATTAAAGGAATAACACATTGGAATGGATCGTTTAAGGAAATCAGGTATTACAAAGAAGAAATCAATTTTAAAAACAATTATTATTTAAATGCTATTGTGTATGAAAGCCCGGATTCTGATCAACTTACAGTTTTAAAGTTAAAAAGTGCAGATAAAAAATTGTGGAAACTTTCTGGGTTTGGCACAGCATTCCCCAAAAAGGATGAATTTAACCAAATGAGTTTAGAAATTCCGGAATAGAGTATAT
>DAOVYZ010000226.1 GCA_030635365.1 Bacteroidales bacterium | reverse complement strand
TGAGAGAACATTATCATTTAAAATAATATATCATCATATTAGGCCAAAAGTGAATGAAGTAATATACGAGGATGGTAAAGTTAAAGTAGAAACTATACCTATGAAACATAGAATTCCTACATGTGGGTTTAAATTTTCTGAATTACCACATTTAAGAAATCTGAAAAAGAATATAGTAACGCAATATGAAATACCTATAAGTAAAATACTAGATATCAAGGAGGGTAGAGATTATGAATATCAGAATAAACTTATATCAAATGAAAAACTAACACTACCACCTTATAAAAACAGATCTTATGCCTATTGCACTGATACCGCATATTCAGAAAAGATAGTGCCTTATATTAAAAATGTTGATATATTGTTTCATGAAGCAACATTTGCAAAGGGTATGAAGGATCAGGCCAAACTAACATTTCATTCAACTTCAGAAGATGCTGCTTTAATTGCAAAAAAAGCAGGTGTTGGAAAGTTAATCGTAGGTCATTTTTCTGCACGATATAAAGATGTGAGCCCTATAATAAATGAAGCAAAGGAGATATTTCCAAATACCTTTTCTGCTGAAGATGGAGAAAAACATATTGTCGAGTTAGTTAGAGAAAAATAAATATTATATTTTTATGTTCATAAGTAAAAAAATAAAAATTAAAACTATGAAAAGGATAATTACATTAGTATTAATTTCTGTTGTGGCATATTCTGCCCTCGGACAGAAAAAAGATAAAGCTGTATTTGAAGAATATAAAGCAGGCTTTTATCAAAACTTTATTATGAAGGATATTTCAGCTGTCGAAGAGAAGCAAAATCCCGAAAAGAAAGAGAAAAAATTTATGATGGACCATTCTGAATTAGATTTGCCAAATAAAGTTAGTTTGTATAAAAGAGAATGGGCAAACCCTGTGATTTCACAAGGTAATGCAGGTTCGTGTTGGGCATATTCAACAATCTCAATGTATGAAACTGAAGTAAAAAGATTATCAGGCAAAGAAGTTAAGTTGTCAGAAATATTTATTGTTTACTGGGAGTATGTTGAGAAAGCCAGGCGGTTTGTTACTGAAAGAGGAAATTCTTTATTTGAGCATGGTTCAGAATCAAATGCGGTTGCAAGAATAATGAATAAATACGGAACAATGCCAATTAATGTTTATACAGGTTTAATAAATGGAAGAAAGTATCACTCACATGATGCCATGTATGAAGAAATGATGGGGTATCTGAATTCAGTAAAGAAAAATAATGTGTGGAATGAAGAACTTGTTTTAGTAACTATTAAAACTATTATGAATCACCATTTAGGAGAGCCTCCTACAGAATTTAATGTGGATGGAAAACGATATACTCCAAAATCATATCTTAAGGATTACATAAAGATTAATCCGGATGATTACGTGGAGATACTTTCTTATAAACAAGAACCATATTGGGAGCAAGTTGAATATAAGGTGCCTGATAACTGGTGGCACAATGCAGAGTATTATAATGTACCACTTGATATATATATGGAAGTTGTAAAGAAATCAATACGTGAAGGATATACAATTAGTATTGGTGGAGATGTTTCTGAATCAGGATTTTCAAGAAATACACAAGTAGCCTTAATACCGAGTTATGATATTCCATCAGAATATATTGATGAAGATTCAAGACAATTTCGTTTTTCTAATAAAACAACAACAGATGATCATGGAATGCACTTAGTAGGTTATATAGAGAAAGATGGAAAAGACTGGTATCTTATAAAAGATTCAAGTAGTGGCTCGAGAAATAATGATCACGATGCTCCTGAATTTGGATGTTATTTTTTCCATGAAGATTATGTTAAACTTAAAATGATGGGTTTTACTATTCATAAAGATGCAGTAAAAGATATCTTGAAAAAATTCAAATAATCATATTTGTGCAAGATTTATTCCTCGAATAATATGTATTATCTTTGCCCATTAATAGTTTTTATAGTTCTGATAAATCAATAATATGCACGAAAAAATATTAATATTAGATTTTGGATCGCAATATACACAGCTTATAGCAAGAAGAGTAAGAGAATTAAATGTGTATTGTGAGATTCATCCTTTTAATAAAATACCTGAATTAGATTCTTCATTCAAAGGTGTTATTTTATCTGGAAGCCCTTTTTCGGTGAGAGATGAAAATGCACCTATACCTGATTTGTCAGAAATTAAGAAAATGTTACCGTTATTGGGTGTTTGTTACGGGGCTCAACTTTTGGCTCAAAACTATGGAGGAGAGGTCTTGCCGTCAAAGCATCGGGAATATGGCAGGGCCAGGCTTAATTACATTGACAGTGATAGCAAGTTAATGAAGGGGATGGATGTAAATACTCAGGTTTGGATGTCACATGGCGATACTATTACAAAAATACCTGGCCATTACCGGATAATTACAAGTACTAATGATGTAAAATACGGTGGATATAAAATAAATGATGAAGAAACGTATGGTATTCAATTTCATCCTGAGGTTTATCACACAACACAAGGTAAACAATTGCTGGAAAATTTCCTGGTTAAAATTTGTGGTTGTAAACAGGATTGGACACCGTCAGTTTTTGCCGATGATAAAATTAAAGAGTTAAAGAATTTACTGGGTAATGATAAAGTTGTATTAGGACTTTCCGGAGGGGTTGATTCATCTGTGGCTGGCATATTATTACATAAGGCTATAGGGAAAAATCTGACTTGTATTTTTGTTGACAATGGACTTTTACGAAAGAATGAATTTGAAAAAGTTCTTGAGTCATATAAGGATATGGGTTTGAATGTAATAGGTATTGATGCTAAAGAACAGTTTCTTGGACAGTTGAAAGATATTTCGGAGCCTGAAGAAAAAAGAAAAGTTATAGGAAGAGTATTTATTGAAGTGTTTGATCAGGAAGCTCATAAAATAAAAGATGTAAAATGGTTGGCACAAGGTACAATTTATCCCGATGTTATTGAATCAGTTTCAGTGAACGGCCCTTCAGCAACAATTAAATCTCATCATAATGTTGGTGGATTACCTGAAAAGATGAACTTGAAAATTGTTGAACCACTAAATCTTTTATTTAAAGATGAAGTAAGAAGAGTTGGGGCATCTATAGGAATTAAAAAGGAGTTATTACAACGGCATCCTTTTCCCGGACCCGGATTAGCTATAAGAATTCTTGGGGATATTACACCTGAAAAAGTCAGGATATTACAAGATGTTGATGATATTTATGTTGAGGGTTTAAAAGAGTACGGTTTGTATGATAAGGTATGGCAGGCGGGAGTAATATTATTGCCAGTACAATCGGTTGGAGTTATGGGTGATGAAAGAACTTATGAAAATGCTGTTGCACTTCGTGCTGTTTCTTCTACAGATGGAATGACTGCAGATTGGTCACATTTACCTTATGAATTTCTGGCTGATATTTCAAATAAAATTATTAATAATGTAAAGGGAATAAATAGGGTTGTGTATGATATAAGCTCGAAACCACCAGCTACAATTGAGTGGGAATAGCCAATATAAAATTTAATAATTGATAATAAATTAGTATATTACAAATCTTAATTCTGTTAAGTTTATATTAAAATGTATAGATAAATTATGGAAAACCTTTACATAGAATCAACAGATACCAGTCCCAGAATAAGTTTTGATGTAAAAAATCACAAATTTGAATTATCGGGATCTTCACGCCCAGAGGATGTTATTTCTTTTTATGGATCAGTGATTTATAAAATTGAAAATTATGTAAAGAAAGTGATTGATACGGAGAGTAATCTGTCTGAATTTAATTTCGAGGTAAAGTGTGACCTGTTGTACATGAATTCTGCATCATCAAAATATATTTTACAAATATTAGATCATTTTAAGAAGCTTCATAGTAACGATGCTAAGATTAAAGTAGACTGGTATTATGAAGATGTTGATGACCAGATTCTTGAGGATGGAGAAGACCTTTCTGACGTAATTAAGATACCTTTTAATTTTATCCCCAGGTAAACAAGTTTGGGACAATTTTTGTTATAAATTTAGGAGTAATCCAAAACTAAAAAAGCTATGTTTAGAACCAATATTAGTAAATACATAATAGTATTTATAATACTCTTAATTCCTTCAACACTTTTTTCACAGTATCTTACAGAGGATATATTTAAGTTTAGCAGGGCATTGGGATATATTTCTTCTTTTTACGTTGATTCAGTTGACTCAAAGCAGATAGTTGAAGATGCAATTATAAATGCTTTAAAAAAACTAGATCCGCATTCAGTTTATATTCCTGCTGATGAAGTAAAAGCAATGAATGAGCCACTGGAAGGAAACTTTGAAGGGATTGGAATTCAGTTGAATATCTTAAATGATACAATATATGTTATATCTCCTATTTCAGGAGGCCCATCTGAAAAAGTTGGAATTAGAGCCGGTGATAGAATTGTGGAAATAGATGGAGAGAATGTTGCTATTATTGAAATTACTACAACTGGAGTAAGCGATAGATCATTGGGAAAAAAATTTACAAAAGGAAAAGTTTGTGTAAAACGAAAAGGAGTTGATGAAATATTGTACTTTACAATTACCCGGGATAAAATCCCAATTTTTAGTGTAGATGCTGCATATTTAATTGATGGTGAGATAGCGTATATTAAGATTAATCGCTTTGCCTTAACAACACTTAACGAGTTTAACGAAAAAATAAAGTTGTTAAAAAATCAAGGCGCAAAATCTATAATTCTGGATTTACGAGATAATGGAGGAGGATATCTTGATAAGGCTATTGAATTAGCCGACCAGTTTTTAGAGAAGGGGCAATTAATTGTATATACTAAAGGATTAAAAGTTCCCAGGTCTGAAAGTTTTGCTACAGGAAATGGAAGATGTAAAGAAGGGAAAGTTGTTATATTAATTGATGAAGGTTCTGCATCGGCAAGTGAAATAGTTTCAGGTGCAGTGCAAGATTGGGATAGAGGTATTATAGTAGGAAGGCGTTCATTTGGTAAAGGTTTAGTACAGAAACCAATGTTTTTACCTGATGGTTCAATGATAAGATTAACTGTTGCCAGGTATTATACACCTACCGGACGATTAATTCAAAAACCTTATGAAAATGGAACAGAGGAATATGCAAAAGAACTTTTGACACGTTATGAGCATGGAGAGTTTTTAAACGAAGATAGCATTTCTTTGCCTGACTCATTAAAATATAATACACTTAAGAATAAACGTACCGTATATGGAGGAGGAGGAATAATGCCCGATATATTTGTTCCATTAGATACAACTACTATTACAGGTTTTTACAGTAAAATGATAAGACAAGGTGTACTTAATTCTTTTGTGTTAGAGTATATAGACAAAAACAGGAATACATTTAAATCAAAATATCCAAATTTTGATACGTATAATGAAGAATTTGAGATAACTGATAAAATTCTTGATAACTTGGTTAAATATGGTGCCGATAATGACATTAACACTACTGATGAAGAATTTGAGAAATCAAGAAAGGATTTCAAAATGATTATTAAAGCTCTTATAGCAAGAGATATATGGGATATGAGTGAATATTTTCAAATTGTTAATGTTCGTAACAAAGGTTTTAATAAGGCAGTTGAAATAATTCGCAAGTGGGATTACTATGAGACGCAGGTACTAAATCCCTGATAAAAACAAGATTTTACTAATTAATACGATATATTTGCAGCATTTTAAAATCAAAAAATGCTGCAAAATTTTTTATTGTGGGTATCCAATAATTATATTGAGTTAATAGGTTCAATATTCGGATTATTATATATACTTCTATCCATTAAACAAAATATTTGGTGTTGGCCCGTAGGTTTTATAACTTCTGCTATTTATATATATGTTTTTTTTGTTTCTAAGTTTTATGCAGATATGGGCCTCCAGGTATACTACTTAGTAGTTAGTGTATATGGCTGGTATTTTTGGATGTTTGGAGGAAACAATAAGAAACAGGATAATCTTAAAGTAACAAAAACAAAGCTAAAACTGGCTATTAATCTGATTATAATAACATTTATATTATTTGTATCTATTTCGTATATTTTAATAAACTATACCTACTCAGAGTTATCATATTGGGATGCATTTACAACTGCTGCCAGTTTT
>DAOVYZ010000435.1 GCA_030635365.1 Bacteroidales bacterium | reverse complement strand
GCTATTTTAAATAGTATATGCTATTCTTTAACTTAAAGACATTGACCTGCCGACAGCTACAGTGTACCCACAAGTTTTGTTGTGGACATAATGAAGTAGGTAAACGAAATGATAATGACTGAAAGTCAAGCAATAATGATTTACAAATCGTGGAATATATTTCGAAAATATAAAATCGTTAATCCTTGTTCGATATTCATTATAAACACTTTACAGAGATGTGGGTACACTGTAGCTAGTCGGCAGACAGGTTTATCGAAGCATGTCGAAGTGTTTTTCATAAATAATGTCTTTTTGGAAAGTCTCTTTATTTGTTAAACAATGAAAACAAATTAAGTTGATAATATTAAATAAATTTATCACCTTTGATCACTCAAAAAAAAATAATATATATCATAATGAATAAATTATATCTCTTACTATTCTCTTTAATAGTTTGTTATTTGCAGGGATCTGGGCAAATAATAAAAAACGACTTAGCAATAAATAAAGACAGTGTTTACCTGAATTGGTACAATAAATCACCTAAAGATGATTCTGTATACGGAGCTGCTGTTGACAAAGCATATGAACAGTTACTAAAAAATAAAGAATCGGTAACAGTTATTGTAGCAGTAATTGATGGAGGTATAGACATTAATCACGAAGACCTTAAAGAAAATATTTGGATAAATAATAATGAAATTCCCAATAATGGTATTGATGATGATAGTAATGGATATATTGATGATATAAACGGTTGGAATTTTATTGGTAATGCTCAAGGTGAAAATATCACATACGAGAACCTGGAATCAACAAGAATATACAGGCAGCTAAAAGATAAATACGAAGACGTAGACCCTAAATCGGTTTCTGAAGAGTTAGAAACAGAATACAAATTATATTTAGGGGCTAAAAACAAATACCTGAAAGAAAAGAAGCAGGCAACTAAGGACAAAGCTGATATTAAAATGTTCAGAGAAAGCTATTTGGCTGCCAAAGTAAAACTTGAGTGGTATTTAGATACAAATGTAATAACACTCTCTGCATTAAAAAACATTAAATCCGAAGATAAATTCCTCATGCATCGTGTTAACTTCTTAAAGTTTATTTTCGAAAATGATTTTGAGGAAGAATTAATTGCTGAAATGAAAAAAGAAAGTGAAGAGAGGTTAGAATATCACTTAAATATGGATTTTAATCCTCGTACAATTATTGGCGACGATCCTAACGATATTGAACAAACTTATGGTAACAATAATGTATATGGGCCGGAATCCGATCATGGAACTTTTGTAGCAGGTATAATTTCAGCCAAAAGAAATAATGATATAGGAATTGACGGCATTGCAGATAATGTTAAAATTATGGCATTAAAGGCTGTTCCTAATGGTGATGAAAGAGACAAAGATATTGCAAAAGCAATTCGATATGCAGTTGACAATGGTGCCCGGGTAATTAATATGAGTTTTGGTAAAGATTTTTCACCTCAAAAGCAATTGGTGGATAAAGCAATAAAGTATGCAGAAGAAAAAAATGTATTAATTGTACATGCAGCAGGAAACGATGCTTTAAACCTCGATAAAACCATACAATACCCAACCAACAAATTAAGCAATGAAATATATGCTAACAATTGGATTACGGTAGGTGCATCATCTGATACAATAGATTTAGAATTTGCTGCAGAATTTACAAATTATGGAAAAACCAGTGTTGATATTTTTGCACCAGGAGTTAATATAAAATCATTAAAACCGGAAAATAAATATGATATAGCTGATGGAACCAGCTTTTCCAGCCCTGTTGTTAGTGGAGTTGCAGCACTCATACTTTCTTACTTTCCCGAATTAAGTGCTATAGATACTAAAAATATAATATTAAATTCCGTTTACGACTGCTCAAATGTTAAAGTTCAATTACCAGATGAATCATTCGGAAAAAGTAAAAAAACAAAATTTAAAAAACTTTCGGCTAAAGCAGGAATAGTTAATGCATATAATGCTATTTTAATGGCTAATGATATAGTAAAATAAACTAAAAGAACTCTTTACATCCCAATATTCTATTCTCTCAACAAAAAAGTTGATTGGGTTATTATTGTTAAGGATAAAACAAATTTAACAGTTTTGTAATTAAACCAAATACTCAAACAACACTTTATTTCTGTTCACATATTCCCCATAAAATTTTAGTTTTTTCATTCTATCAAGTAGTGGAGTTAAATCTTCTTTTCTTTTTAATTCAATCCCAACCAATGCCGGGCCTGATTCTCTATTTGTCTTTTTCGAATATTCAAAAAGCACAATATTATCACTAGGGCCTAATACATCATTTACAAACTCTTTCAATGCACCCGGCCTTTGTGGGAATGTTACTATGAAATAATGTTTTAATCCTTCATAAAGAAGAGATCTTTCCTTTATTTCTTCCATCCTCATCACATCATTATTACCGCCACTAATGATGCATACAACGTTTTTTCCAACTATTTTATCTTTGTAATCATCTAAGGCAGCGACAGATAATGCACCCGCAGGTTCAACAACTATAGCTTCCTGATTGTATAGCTCCAGCAAATTTGTACATATTTTACCTTCAGGAACTAATACCATATCGTCCAAACCCTCCTTGCATATTTTAAAAGTTAAATCCCCTACACTCTGAACTGCTGCACCATCAACAAACTTATCTATTTTAGGTAACTTTTTTATCTTCGATGCCTTAATTGAATCAAACATAGCTGGAGCACCCTGAGGTTCTACACCAACAATTTTAGTCCAGGGACTTAACTCCTTAAATAAGGATATTATTCCACTTGCTAATCCACCGCCACCAATCGGCACAAAAATATAATCAATTTTATCCTGTTCACGTAAAATCTCTAATCCAACTGTAGCCTGTCCTTCTATAATCTTTTCATCGTTAAAAGGTGATATATATGAAAGTTTCTGCTTTTTGGCATAATCAAGGGCTTTTGAATTACATTCATCAAAAGTATCACCTATAAGAATTATCTCAATATATTCTTTTCCTAATAATGTAACACGGTTTATTTTTTGTTTAGGAGTAGTTACAGGCATAAATATATAACCCTTGCTTTGCAAAATCTTACACGATAATGCCACCCCCTGAGCATGATTCCCTGCACTGGCACAAACAATACCATTTTGCAATTGTTTTGCCGATTGAGAGGATATTTTATTATATGCGCCTCTTATTTTATACGACCTTATAACCTGCAGATCTTCACGTTTAAAATAAATTGACGCATTGTATTTATTAGAGTAATTAGCATTATATTCCAATGGTGTTCTTCGAACTACCCCTCTCATCCGTGTTTGGGCTAATTCCACACTACTCCTGTAAACCTCGGGTGATAAAACCTCTGCTACATCCATTTTCTTTTGTATTAAAATTTGTAAAAAACTACCCTTTATTAATCTATAAAAAATAACCTTAAAACTAATAGAGTACAAAGGGCAGTCTTAGTTATAGTTGTTTAAAACTATTTTATAAAAATTATTATCAGTCCTTAAATTTTCTTGTCAATATTGTATTATACTTTTGTTGTACAATCTTTTTCTTCGGTATTAAATTGGCTATGATAAATAAATGTTGATTTTAGTGTAAATTTTGTGTTCTT